>JACMQP010000565.1 GCA_014376915.1 Ramlibacter sp. | reverse complement strand
TTTTCTGCCTTCCACAGCGCCTGGTCGTACCCACCGAGCGGCGAGCCGCGGTAACCGCTGATGAAGCCGGCGGTGTTCTTGCCGGCCTGCGCGTCGCGCAGCCGCTGCAGCATCGGCAGCTTCACCAGGGCCTGCACCCCGCTCATGAAGGCACGGCCGTAATCGAGCGAGTACTTGTCGTCGAGCGTGACCGTTTCCAGGGCCTTGCGGATGTGTTCAGGCAGGGGGGCATTCATGGGGCGGTCGGTCTCCGGAATAGTCGGCAAAGTGTATTCCGGCAGCCCGGATTAGTCTTTGCTTTGTATTCCCGGAGATCGTATCGACCGCCGCAAGATCGGCATGGGGGGCCGGCGTTCGTGCGGCCGGACGCGATCCGCGACACCTTCGAACTCACGCGGGAGGTCAGGGCCTGCAGCGCGCTGCGACTCGGTCACCTGAGGGCTAAATACCTGTCGCGCACGGCGGCGCCGTCGAACTGCACGATGCTGGTGGATCTGCCGCTTTCCATGGGCGTCAGTGCGCGCCGACCGACACCATGACCACGATTGGCCCGGCCTTTTCGAACACCATGGTCAGCGAATAGCTGCGGCCCCATTGCAACGGCAGTTTGACTCCGCTCAGCAGCAGGTGTGGGTTGCCGGGGCCGAACTCGACAGCCACCCCTGGGCCAAACGACAGGGCCGCAAGCGCGGGTGTTGCACGGTCATCGCCTGGACGCAACTCCGCGCTGCCTGCCCAGTGCGCCGAAGCGCTCACCAGCCGGTCTTCGCGAACGATGTCGTCGATATCGAAGTACACCGGGACCTCGGTCGCGCCGGGCTCTGTCGGGTTTGCCCAGGGGTGGACCAGCAGGAAACCTTCGGCGTAATACTCATGCGCCTGGACCGCGGCGCCGACAATCGCCAGCGCCGCCGAGCAAACCCCGGAGAGAAGTCGGCGCAACAACAATCTGGACATCATTTTCTCCATCCGTCGGCAAAGCCTCAGGGCTGGAACGAAACTGCGTAGCCCCAGGCATCCAGCCGGTGGGGAATCGCGTTGAAGGCAAGCGACACGCGGGTTTCGCCGCGATGCGGCGGCACTTCATGCAGCAAGTAGCTGGGGAACAGGATCAGGTCGCCCGGCTCGCCCGCCGGCGCCACCCATTTGTCCGCTGTGTAGGGCCCGACGCCCACGCCCTGATGCGTGTTGCGGAACGCGAACTCGCGACCGCCGAGCGACCGTATGAACGTCGTCGGTGAGGAAGGGTTGGACGGTGTCAAATAGAGCACGCCAGAGACGAAGCAGTTGGCATGGTTATGGACCGCCTGGCTGCCGCCGCTGCGCAACACGTTGATCCACATCTCCTTGACCAGCCACCGTAAAGGCTCGCCGAACAGCAGTTCGCCAAACGCCTGCACATGCGGCCCGAGGATGGTCGTAAGGTCCTGAAGCGCCGGATCCTCGCCAGGCGCAAAGACCCGCGTGTGCGCCAGCTGGTTGGACCGCTCGTTGGCGGTGCCGGCCTCGGCGCCGAAGCGCCGCCGCAGGTCCATCGCCGCATCGGGCGCGATGGCGCCGGGCACCCGCATCAGCGGCGTCGGAAACAGGTCAAAGACGTCAGCCATTGCTGCCTTTCAAGCCAGTTAGGCGACCATGGCCGCCAGTCGGCTGAAGGTCCAGTAGACCGACAGGCTGCCGATGCCATAGAGAATGGGCCGGCGCACTGGGGCCGCCACGCTCCAGCGGCGCCTGGCAATGACCACCAGCCAGGCCAGTGCGATCACCAGCAACTGGCCGGCCTCGACCCCGACATTGAACGCCAGCAAGGCCGCGTTGACATGCTGCTCCGGCAGCCCGATCTCCCTGAGCGCGCCGGCGAACCCCAGCCCGTGGACCAGGCCGAATACGAACGCCACGATCGCCGGCCAGCGCCGTGTCAACGTCTCGCGCCGGTTCAACGCTTCCGCGCTGACCAGCACGATCGACAGCGCGATCACGGCCTCCACCGGCGCTGGCCGCAAGCTCAGTGCACCAAGCGCGCTGGCGGCAAGGGTCAGGCTGTGCGCGATCGTGAACGCTGTGATGGTGGCAACCAGCTGGCGCCGGAAGCCCACCAGCAGCAGCAGGCTGAGGACGAACAGCAGATGGTCCCAGCCGCTGAGGATGTGTTCGACACCGAGCACGGCGTAGGCCTGTGCCACGTCAAGGATGCCGCGATCGTCACGCGCAGCTCCGAACAGCCGCACCGAAGGCTGCCCCTTGGTCAGCGTGTAGACCCGGCTCTCGCCGCCACGCCAGATGATGCGGACGATCGCCGCCGAATAGCTGCTGCCGACTCCTTCGACCGACAGCGTGCCGACCATACCCTTGTCGGAGCAGCGGACTGTCCGCTCGTCACCGGCGCAGCCCTGGGGCCAGACCGGCGTCAGGTCTTCCGCCACCGGCCGGCTCCTGCCCGGCGCGCCCCACGACCAGATGAACTGGCCGGGCTCGACCTCGCGCAGCGTCATTTCGGCGAGCGTCATTTCGTGGGCAAGTGCAGGCGCGGCCAGCGCCAGCAGCCACGCAGCCGCGAACAGACTGCGGGCCAACCGCTGTAACCACGCACGCGTCACGATTGGCCTCCTTCGGTCCGGATGCGGTACTTCCTGCCCATGTCACGGATGGCGCGCAGGGTGAGCTGCGAGGTGGTGTCGTCTTTCCAGTCCTGGTAGACGCGCGACTTGATTGCCTCGAAGTCGGCGGCCGCTCCCGGCTTGACCGATTCCAGCCGTACCACCCGTGGGCCCTCGGTGCTGGCCAGCACCAGCCAGCTGCCAGGCGCTTGCTTTTCAAGAGCAGCGGCGAACGGGGCGCCGTAGCTCTGCACGAGATTGTCGCGCGGTCGGTCCTTGAAAATGCGCAGGCTGCTCTCGGCGTCGGGACTGCCCTTGCCATTGAGCGCGTCGACAAACTCCTGCAGGCTCGGCAGCGTCCGGTCGCCCACCACCGCCGCCTCCTGGAAGTCGAAGCGCGTCGCGATGTCGTAGCGCGTACGGTGGGCGTCGAACCAGGCCCCCAGCCCGGCTTCGTCGATCTTGGGCAGGGCCAGTCCCGCCTGCGCGACGCTCAAGGCCTTGAAGATCACCCGTTCGCGAATGGCGCTGTCGCCGCGGTCGAGCGCCAGCGCAAGTCCCTCGCGGTACAGCACCTCGTTGTCGATCCAGCGGTCCTCCAGCACCTTGAGGTCGGCGGCGGTCGGGTCCCGCTTCATACCGGCCCGGAAAATCTCTGTGGCCTCCTTGCGGACCGCGGCGGTGACCACGATTTCCTGCGGAGCGCCCAGCACCGCCAGCAGGGCCTGGTCGCCGGCGAATACCAGCGCCCCGAGCACGACGAAGTGCGTGAGCGGTTCGCGAACGATCCGGCGCAGGAGACTGGGGCGGGGGTTCGCAGAGGTGTCAGTGGTTTCCATGGCTCTCTTGGATTGCTGGGGAAGGGTCTCGGGCCTGGGACCGACGCAGTTGCGTCAGCACCAGGTCGGCCAGGCCGGGGTTGGAAGGACGAAGGGCCTGGGCCAGGGCCACCAGGGGCTCGGCAGCCGGACGGAATTCCGGGCTGATCGCCACCACCTCGAGCAGCGGGCCGCGCAACTGCTGCAGCATCACGGCCGGATCCGGATGGAGCCGCGCGATCATGCCGACTTCGAGATAGCGCCGTCGGGCCTGCCAATAGGCAGCCACGCGTCCACGCGTAGGCACGGAGTCCGCTGGCAGCACCTCGTCCGTGACCGGCTTGAGTTCACGCACCAGCGCGATCAGACGATCGCGCGGGCGCTCGCCGGGCCGGTAGCTGGTCCAGGGCGCCCGCTGCGCGACCACCGGCTGGTCATCGGTGTTCGGAACCGCCCCAGCCGCAAACTGGCGCAGCGAAGCAGGGCCCGCCAGCACACTGCCGAGCACCGCATAGGCGTCGTCGAGGCGAGCCAGCTTCAGCGCACCGGCAACGCCCGGGGCCAGGGCGTCCAGCCGGGCCTGCACATCCTGCAGACGCAGGGGCGCGGCGCCCGGCCGCCCGACCAGCCCGATCACCGGCGTGTCCAGGCTGTTGCTCGCAAGAATCGCGATCGCATCCGGATAGACCTGGGTGAAAGCGGCCACGATGCTGCGCAATGTTTGCAGGTCCATCTGGTGCAGCGCGAGCCACTGGCAGAACACGCCGCCAGGCAGCAGCCGCGCGCGCACGGCGGCGAAGTGCTCAACGGTGTACAGGCCGCCGGCGCCGCTGCGCGCCGGATGAAACAGGTCGGCGACGACGACGTCGTAGCCAGAGGTGCCGGACTGCATGAAGCGGCGTGCATCCGCGGCGACCATGCGGACCGGAAGCGCGGCCGGCGGCGAGCCGGGTCGCAGCGCGAAGAGACCCGCCGCTTCGATCACCTCCGGCAGTAACTCGACGGCCTGCACGTCCAGCGCCGGGTCAAGGGCGGCCGCATTGGCGGTGTAGCCGGTGCCGAGCCCGAGCAGCAGAGCTTTGCGGGGTGCGGGATGCAACAACAACGGCAATTGCGCCAGCCGGATCTCGACCAGGCCACTGGCGCTACTGCCTTCCTGAATCCGGTTGTTGATGTGCAGCCGCGCGACTCCCTGCGCATCTTCGACCACGCTGACCGCGGCCATCACGCCTTCCCGGTAGCTGACCAGCCGCCCGCCCTCCGGCAGATCGATGAAACGCAACGGCGGCGCGAACAGCGCCAGCGCGGTGACCGCGGCCACCACAACCCACCCACTTCGGTTGCGCCAGCACGCCATGGAGCGCAGCAACAGGTAGCCCAGGACCAGCAGCAACAATGCGCCCCGCGCGCCAGTGGCCGGAAGCAACACCACCCCGATCAGGAGCGGCGCGATGGCCGCGCCGAAGGTGTTGAGTCCCAATGCCCGCCCGAACGACATGCCGCTGGCCCGCGCCTCACCCGCCAGATGGGTGAACAGCGCACCCATCACGAGAGTGGGCAAGGCCAGCGCCGCCGCCGCGGCCGCCGTTTCGCCAGCCAGGGCCGTCACCAGCCCGGCTCCCAGCCAGCGCTGCGGAACCATCACGATCGCATCGGCCCACCAGAGGCTCACGCCGCCGGCCAGCAGGGCGCCGGCCAACGCGGTCAGCAAGCGGTCCCGGGTCAAGCGGCCGGCACGGTCGGCCGACAACCGCTGGTACAGCCAGGCGCCGGCCGCCGTCCCAAGGAGGTAAACCGCCAGCAACAGCGCGTAGCTGTACACCGTGTTTTCGGTCACCTGGCTCAGGACCCGCACGGCGAGCACTTCGTATCCGATGCCCAGCAGACCGGTCGCCAGCAGCACTGCCTGCACCCGGGTCGCCGCCGGCGCCGCGGCAGCCATTCGTGATGGAGCATGCATGACCGCCTTGTCCTGCGGGCCGGCCGCCGGTGCATTGCGGCGCCACAGCCACAGGGCTGCGAGAGCGCATACCGCATTGACAGCAGCGAATGCCCAGGCGGTCCGGTCCAGTCCCCAGTCGGGAATGCACACGAAGACAGCAAGCAGTACGCCGGCCATCGCGCCCACGGTATTGGCGGCGTAGAGCACGCCAAGCTGCGCTTTTCCATGCCGCCGGAGCAACTGCTCGATGGCGGGCAGCGTCGCCCCCATTGCCATGGTTGCCGGGGCGAGCAACACCAGCGGTACGAAGAAGGCAGCACCCCAGTGCCGCCAGGGCGACGGCTGCGGGCCGATCCATCGGGCAAGCTCGGGGGCGAAGGCGGGAAACAGCAGGCTCACTCCCAGCGCCCAGACAGCGACTACGGCTTCCAGCAGGGCGTACGTCAGGGCCGGGCTGCGGCTGTCCTTCAACCGGCTTCCGAACGTCAGCGATCCGAGCGCGAGACCGCCGAAGAATGCGCCCAGCACCGACAGCACACCGACGATTTCGTGGCCGAACGCGATGCCCAGCCGGGCGGTCCACAGCATTTGCCAGACCAGTCCGGCGGCGCCGGACAACAGCAGCAGTAGCGCAGGCACCGTGGCCGGATGCAGCGGCCGCAAACCGGCGGACGGCAGGGCGGTATCAGCGCGGGAAAGAAACATCAACCAGGAGGGAATGGACAGGGGAAAAAGCCCGGACCTGCGGGCCGGGCTGGGGAGATGCCGGGAACAGGTCCCGGCTGACCGATCTACTTGACGCCAGCGACTTTGACGGAGTTTTGGACTTCCACGAACACCGGATTGCCGTAGAACCACAGGTCAGCCCAGGCAGCCACGTCCAGGCTCGAGTACTTGGTGCCGCCGACGGTACGCATGTGGGCCGGGCAGGCAGCATCGGTGCAGGGGATCTTGCCGGCCAGGGTCTGGTCGGCCGGGTTCGCCGCATAGTCGAGCAGCGGGTTGCCGTCAGCGTCGGTCTCGAACGGCGTCGACGCTGGCAGGTTGGTGCCGCGCAGCCGCAGGTACTGCGAGGCCTTGACCGCGGAGATCCGGTAACTCATCACCCGCACGCCATCGGCGGTCGCGCTCCAGTTGGTGCTGTTGAACACCTTCTGGATCTTCGCAGACGGGTTGGTCGCGGCGGCCGAGCCCAGCGCGCCGGCGTACTTGGCCAGGTCCGTCGGGCTCGCGAAGCCGGTGACGTTGCCGCCGATCACGTCGATATGGTCCAGGACCGGCGCGTTCAGGGGCTGGGTAACGTTGATCTGCTTGAGCGACGGATTCGCGAAGCTGTAGGGCGCGTTGTTCGTGCCTTGAGGATCGCGCACCGCAATTGCCACCACCAGGTCGGCGCCGGGCCGCACGACCAGCTTTTCGCCCATGGTGGCGCAGCCGTCAATGCGGACCTCTCCGTTCTTGCTGGCGGCGTTCATCGCGGCTTTTTCGGCCAGCGCCTTGAATGCATTGCGCGGCAGGCCGGGGTTGGCGGCGCAGACGACGAACGTCAGCCGGTCGATCAGGTCGCCGTTGGCGACAAAGCTGTTGCCCGACCGCAGGCCGTCGATAATGCCCTGCGCCGAAAGGCTGTTGCTACCGCGGCGCACCAGCACATAGTCCTTGGTGTACTCGCCCGGAAAGAAGTCCGAGGATGTTTCACGCTGGTCGGGGCCGAATTGTCCGCGGTTGTGATAGTCCGAACTGGCAAAGAACCACCAGGCGCGGCCTTCGCCGAGCAGCGCATCCCAGACGCCGCCGATGGCCCCGGCGTAAACGCCGGACCCGCCGAAGGTGCCGCCGCCGACCGCCGCCGTGCTGTAGCTGCCGCGCTGGGTCTCGGCCTGGTGGCCGGGCATCGACTCGAAGCCGAACGCCACCCGGGGCGCGGCGTTGTTGAAGTCGCGCAGGTGCTCGATGTTGAAGCCGTTCGAGCTGACCGGGTTGTAGGCGCCGGCGCGCTCCAGATGGGCCGGGACGTAGTAACTGGTCTCAGGCGCCTTCTCGTTCATCCACTTGACGCCTTCCAGCGATTTCAGGTGCCCCAGGTCGGGCGTGGTCGCGCTGTTGTTGCCGGTGATTTTGCGGGCCGTGGCGCTGAGCAGGCTGTTGTTGCCACTGCCGCCGACCGAACAATCCCACTGGTTTTCGGCCCCGCGACTGGTGTCGCTGTCGTTGCGGTCGAAACAGTATTCGTACTGCGCCTGGAGCGACGCATTGCCACCCGAGGCGGTCGAAGGCCACGGCAGCTGGCCGTTCAGCACGTTGGTGGAAACGTGTTCGTGGCCCGGCGCATTCTGCTCGACCCCGATCCAGACCGGCTTCTGGCGGGCGCGGCTCTCGGCTTCCAGCACCGGGTACTGGTATTCCTTGATTTCCTGCCAGCGCCACATTGCCTTGGGTGTCGCGGTGCCGTCGCCCTTGATATCGGCACGGCCTCCGGGCAAGGTGCTTTCCCAGGTCTGGTTCGGGCCTTTGGCCGCGCTGGCCGGCTGGCCGGCGCTCGGGTAGGTGTTGGGCGGGAACGGACCGGTGGCGGTGTTGGGCAGGCCGAGCGCAGGCGCCACCGGTTCGAACGGGTCCTCGGACAGGGTGCAGTTGCGGGTGCTGCTGCCGCCGTGGTCGGCCTGCACGAACCAGTCGAGGTTGAAGGTGCGCACCGACTTGTCGACTAGCTTCTTCATGGACAGCGTGCCGTCCGAGCAGGTCGTGTGGTTGTGAAAATCGCCCGTGACATAGGTGCCGGCGGGCTTGGCGTTGGCCTTTTCGGCCGCGCCCGCCTGCTGCGGAATCGCCATGCTGGCGATGCTGATCACGGAACACACTGCCAGGGCGATTTCGCCCCGGATCAATTTCGTTGTCATCGGATTGGGTCCTGTGGTTGACGGTTCGTTGCGCCGGCTTCGCCGGCCTAGCTGCTTTTCTGGTCGCCCAGCAAGCGGTAGGCGCCATTGCTCAACATCACTTGCGCTGTGAACGGCACTTCGGTGGTGTCGGCATCGGTGTTGGTGAGCGTCCCGGTGAGCGTGCAGATGCCACTGGAGGCGCAGTTGCCGACCGAGGCGTTGGCAAGGCTGGCGCTGGGGAACATCGACAGGTCGGCCGAAACGGCGGTCGAGGCGGCGTCCTGTGCGAGGTTGTCGACCAGCTGGAGCTTGGTGTAGCCGGCGTCCAGGAAATTGGGATCGAACAGATCGACGAAGGCTGCGCTTTGCAAGCCCGCCCTGGTGTTCAGCGCGGCCAACCCGCTGTTGTAGGCGGTCGGCAACACCGCCGCATCGGCCCCGCCATCCGATCCCCCGCAGCCGACCACGCCCAGCAGCAATGCGCTCATTGCACCAGCCCAGACAAGACTCTTTGCGCTCATTTGCCGTTCTCCTTGTAGATGTGCGACGCCAGCGAATCGGTCGCCGGCTCCCCAAGGAAGATGCCGGCGCCATCAGCGGTCGAGACTACAAAGGACTTGTGACTGCGCTGTGACAGCCGGGCAAGGCGCGAAGCTCAACGCCCGCGAGCGGGACTGCGAACGACCCGTCGAACGCGGCTCCTCAGCGCGGCCACAGCACCCACAGCCGCAGCGGCTGCTTCAGGCGGCCCGCGAGCTCTCCGGCCTCGGGGCCCCAGCCGGCGAAATAGTCGGCTCGTACGGCGCCGGTGATGGCGCTGCCGGTGTCCTGCGCCAGCACCAGCCGCTGCAGGTTGAGCATCGGTCCGCTCGACGCCAGCCACACCGGCGTGCCGTACGGGATGCTGTCCCTGTCGACGGCGATCGAGCGGCCCGGCGTCAGCGCCACGCCCTGCGCGCCCCGTGGCCCGAAGCCGGCGTCCAGCTCCGACAGGGCTTCCTCACGAAAGAAGACGGTGCGCGGATTGCTCCACAGCAGTTCGTTGACGCGCTGCGGGTTCTGCAGCGCCCAGGCCTTGATGCCGGGCCACGACGCGTCCCGCACTGCGCCCTGCTGCAACAGCCAGCCGCCAACGCTGCGGTACGGATGGTCGTTGCTGGCCGCGTACGCCAGCCGCACGAGCCGCTGGCTGCCGTCGGCTTCGGTCATGCGCAGCCGGCCCGAGCCCTGGATCTGCAGCATCAGGGCGTCGAGCGGGTCGGCGACGTAGGCGATTTCGCGCCCGCGCAACGCGGAGCGTGCGGCCGGCAGCGTGTCGATTTCCTGGCGGCTGTACCACTGCTTCTTTTGGCCGACGCCGGGGGGCGGCGAATACAACGGCACGCCGAAACCGGGGCCGGGCTGGCGCGCCGCCTGCAGCACCGGTTCGTAGTAGCCCGTGAGCAGCCCGTCGGATGGGCCGTGCAGCGGCTCCACACGGTAGGGCTGCAGCCGTTGCACCATCCAGTCGCGCTGTTCCTCGCGGCTGGCGATCGACAGCCGGCGCACCTCTGGGCACAGTGCGGCGAACGCCGGACCGGGCCGCTCGCAGCTCTTGAGCCAGGCGTTCCACGCCTCGTGCAGCGCATCGTCGGCGAATCCGGGCAACTCGGCCCACTGCACCGCAACCCAGCGTGAACGTCCTTGCAACAGCGGTGGCGGCAAAGGCGCGGTGTCGGCTGGCAGGCTGAAGGCGTCCGCAGGCGGCAACGGGGAAGCGGGCGTGGCGCGCGTTGAAGGAGCCGGGGGCTCGGGTGGCAACGGCACCGAGCCGCAGCCGGCCAGCATCCCTACAATGGCTGCCAACCTGAGGATACGGTTCATGCTGCTGATTCTGCTCGAAGCCCTGCTGGCTGGGGTGCTGTTCGTCGCCATCGTGTGGTGGACCATGTTTTCCGGACGCAAGGGCGGCGAACTGCCCAAGGACGATCAACCCGACGATCGCTGAACCGCGCTCAGAGATTGCGCAGCAGGTTGGCCAGTTCCACCGCCGACTTCACTTCCATCTTGTCGAACACGCGCGCCCGGTGCACCTCCACTGTTCGCACGCTGATGTCGAGTTGATCGGCGATGAGCTTGTTCGGCAGGCCTTCGACCACCAGCCGCATCACGTCGCGTTCGCGGTCGGTCAACTCCTCCAGCCGCGCCTTCAACTGCTGCCTGGCCCGGCGCGCCGCCAGCACCTCCGCCGACTGCCGGACCGCCTGCTCGATGCGGTCCACCAGCGCGTTGTCGGAAAAGGGCTTCTCGCAGAAGTCGAAAGCGCCGCGCTTGACCATGTGGACGGCGGTCGGCACATCCGCGTGGCCGGTCAGGAAGATCACCGGCATCACTTCGACCAGCCCCCGGGCCTCGAGCAGGTCGAACACCTCGAGGCCCGACAAGCCAGGCATGCGCACGTCCAGCAGCAGGCAGCAGGGCTGGCCCGGGACGTGACCAGCCTCCAGCATGGCGACGAACTCCTCGCTGCTGCCGAAAGTCTCTGACAGCAGCCGGCGCGAGCGCAGCAGCCAGGCCAGCGCCTCGCGCACGCTGGCGTCGTCATCCACGATGAACACGGTGGCGTCAAGGACAGGCTGCATCAGGCGGAAAGGGCGGTTGGGCCCGGATCGACGGGCAGGGTGAACCGGAAAATCGTCCCTTGGGGCCGGTTGGGCTCGAACCCGAGAAATCCCCCATGCTGCTCCACCACGGTACGGCACAGGCTCAGACCCAGGCCCATGCCCTCGGCCTTGGTCGTGTAGAAGGGCGTGAACAGCTGCTGTGCGACCGCCTCGGGGATGCCGGGGCCACAGTCGGCCACCGAGAACTCGACCCAGGCCTTGGGCCCGGTGTGGCGTTCGCCGCCGCCAGCGTGCCGCGCCTGGATCAGCAGCGACGGGTCACTGATCCCGGCCTGGTCCATGGCCTGCATCGCATTGCGCGCCAGGTTCAGGAGCACCTGTTCGACCATGGTGCGGTCGCACAACAGCTGCGGCAGGCCGTCCTGCAGCTTGACCTGAACCCGCACGCCCAGCTTGCGCGACTGCAGGCTCACCAACGGCATGATCGCGTCGAGCAGCGCCTGCGGCGTCACCGGCTCGCGTTCCTGGTCGCGGCGGCGGACGAAGTCGTGCACGCTCTTGATCACCTTGCCGGCGCGCTCGGCCTGCTCGGCGATCCGCCGCATCGCCAGCTCGATGTCGGCCAGCGCGTCTGGCCCGTCGCGCAGCATGTTGAGCGAGCCGGTGGCATAGCTCGAGATCGCGGCCAGCGGCTGGTTCAGCTCGTGGCTGAGAAGCGACGCCATCTCGCCGACCGTCGCCAGTCGCGCGGTCGCCTGCAGCCGCTCCTGGCTGGCGCGCGACAGCTCCTCGATCCGGCGCTGCTCGCTCAGATCCAGGAACGCGCTCATCCAGCCAGTCTGCAGCCCGAGCGCGTTGATCAGCGGCGCCTCGATGATCAGCACCGGGAAGCGCGAGCCGTCCTTGCGCATGAAGACCGACTCGAAGCCCTCGCGTGGTGGCGCATGCTGTCCGGTGAGGCGCACCTCCTGGCGCTTCTCGTATTCGTGCGCCAGCTCAGGTGGCCAGTAGGGCGCCGGCGTGGCATGCCCGAGCAGTTCGTCGGGCGCAAACCCCACCATGTCGCAGAACGCCGGGTTGACGTAGGTGATGCGCCCCTGCAAGTCGCGGGCGCGCAGGCCCGTGACCAGCGAATCCTCCATCGCCTTGCGGAACGCCAGCGCGTCGGCCAGGTCGTGCTCCGCCCGCAGCCGCCGCCGCATGTCGCGGCCCAGCATCACCAGCACCGTCACCAGCGCGATCGACATCGCCGTCACCAGTGCCGTCAGCACGTTGGGGAAGATGTCGGGGGCGCCGCGCCAGCTGTCCATCCGTAGCACCATGGTGTTGCCGGGCAGGTCCAGCAACTGCTGCGAGGTGAAGACCCGGGTGCCGCGCCGGGCTGAGCCGTGCATCGCGAGGCGGGTGCCGTCAGCCTCGGTAAACGAGACCTCCTGGCTGCGCGTCAGCTGCGGCCCGACCAGTCCGGCGAGGATCTCGCCCAGCGAATACGTCGCCACCGCGTAGCCAGTGATCTGGCCAGCTGTCACCAGCGGCAGGCACAGCTCCATGACCTCCAGGCCGAGGCCGTCGGACTGGGGCACGAAGTAGCTGCTGGAATAGGCCGGCCCGCTGACCCGGCGCGCGTTGGCGCAGGCCAGCGCCACGTCGGCCTGCGCATTGGCCCGGCCCAGCCGGGCGAACACCGGCGGGCGAAACGGCGTATCTGCCACGCCGTGTGGCAGCAGCACCTTGTCGCGCCATTCCAGCCGCATCCATTCGCGGTGTTCGCGCAGCAGCGCCTGTGCTCCCAGCTCCCAGGCCTGCGCCGGCGGACTGCCCGAGTGCAGGGCCTGCAGGGCCTGCACGTTGCGGGTGAAAGCGGAGCGGATGTCGCTGAGCGCATCGGCCGTGTCGCGGTCCAGCTTCCTTTGCACCTGGCTGGCCTCGTAGCGGCCGGCCAGCCAGACCAGCGTGACCAGCAGCGCCGCGACCAGCCCACTGAGCAGCGCCCACAGCAACCACCGCAGGTATGCCGAAAGGCGCCGTGGAGATCTCAGCCCCGAGAACGCAACCGCGCTCACAGCACGCGATGCTCAAGCGCTGGCAGTTGCTGGCGCACACGCGAGAGCCAGCCATGGTCCAGCGTCGCCGCCACCACGCCGGCGCCCTCGGCCCGTTGCGCCAGTACCTCGCCCCAGGGGTCGACCACCATTGAATGGCCCCAGGTGCGCCGGCCGTTTTCGTGGACGCCGCCCTGCGCCGGCGCGACGACATAGGCCAGGTTCTCGATGGCGCGGGCGCGCAGCAGCGTTTCCCAGTGGGCCTGGCCGGTGGTGTGGGTGAACGCGCTCGGCACCAGCAGCAGGTCGGCCTGCAGCCGGCGGTACAGCTCGGGAAATCGCAGGTCGTAGCAGACCGAGAGGCCGATTCGCCAGACCTGGCCGTCGCGCGCGGTGAGTTCGAAGGCGACCGGTTCCCGGCCGGGCTCGATGACCCGCGCCTCGTCGTAGCGCTCACTGCCGTTGTCGAACCGGAACAGGTGGATCTTGTCGTAGCGGGCTGCACACTGACCGTCGGGACCATAGACCAGCGTGGTGTTGCGCACGTGGCCGTCGTCGGCCGCTTCCATGGGCAACGTGCCACCGACCAGCCACACGCCGAAGTCGCGGGCGGCGGTGGAAAGGAAGTGCTGGATCCGGCCTGCGCCGGCCGGCTCCCGCAGCGCCAGCTTGTCCGTGTCCTTGCGGCCCAGCAGGCAGAAATATTCTGGCAGCACGACCAGCTCGCAGCCGTCCAGCGCGGCATCCTCCAGCAAGCCGCGGGCAGCCTGCAGGTTGCCGTCCAGCCTCAGGCCGGACACCATCTGGAGTGCGGCGACTTTCATCAGTTGTTCGCTTCCGCCTTGCTTTCCGCCGCCACCGCGGGTCGGCTCCCGGTCGGCGCGGCGTTGCGGGGCTGCCTGGCGATCTTCGGGTCGGCCCAGGTGCCGTCGATGTGGAATTCCTGGGTCGCCGCCCTGATCAGCGGCTGGCGCAGGAACATCTGCGCCAGGAAGGTGCCGACGCCGATCGCCGGGTTGATCACCGAGGCCACCAGGGAAGCGGTGCCGGCGTTGATTTCCGGGATCACGACCACCTTGATGTCCTGCGTCTCGCGGGCGATGTCGGCCTTGCCCTCCATCAGGACAGCTGCGTTGACGCCCTTCATCTGCAGGTTGTTGGTGGCTGCGATCCCCTGCTGGATGGTGATGTCGCCGCGCACGAAGTCGAATGCGAAGCCTTCGGTGAAGACATCGCGGAAGTCGAGCGTCAGCCGGCGCGGCAGCGACTGCAGGCTCAGCACCCCGAGCAGCTTGGCCAGCCCCGGGTCGGCCTTGAGGAACTGGCCGGATTCCACGTTGACGTTGAAGTTTCCGCTCATGCTCGGATAGTCCAGAGACAGCGGAGAGCCCAGCCAGGAAACCTGGCCCTCCATCCGGCCCTTGCCGCGCCGCACCACGTCCTTCATCCCGAACCGCGCCAGCAACTGCCCGGAATCGGCGATGTCGAAGCGGAAATTCATCACCATGCGGCGAGGTTCCGAGCGCGCGCCGGTGCGCACTGCGGGCGCGGCGCCCGGCGCCTGGGCGCTGAGCGCCGCCCAGTTGCCGTTGGCGGTAAACGCGGCCTCGGGCATGGTCACGGTCAGCTTGTTGAGGCGCCATTCGCGGATGCCCTGGCTGGCGACGCGGTTGACGGCGTCGATCTCGACCCGTCCCAGCTTTTTGCCGCGCAGCTCGAAATCGTCGACCACGATGTCCAGCGCCGGGATGCTGGTGGGCTGCTCCTCGAGCAGCGCCTCGACTTCGCTGGCGGCGGAGGCCGCGATGTTCAGCCGCGCCAGCCGCGCCGCGACCAGGCCGCTGCCAGCGCTGGACGGCTGCCGGTATTCGACGTAGCCATTGAGCTCGCTGGCGTCGACGTTGGCGCGCCACAGGAGGCCGTCGCGGGAGCCGCCGACCACCACGTTGTGCAGCTTGCGGCCTTCCACCGTCAGCTCTTTTGCGCGCACCGCCATCACTGTCGGCAGGTAGCCCTGCGAGCCTGCGGCGCCGGCAGTGCCAGCGGTCCCGAGTCGCACAGGCGCGGCGCTGGGTCCGGCCGCCGCTTCCAGCACGCGGGCCCAAGCGTCGATGTCGACGTTGGCCAGGTTGATGTTGGCCAGCACGCCCTGCTCCGGCAGGGGCGCCGACTCGCCGGCCGCCAGCCCGACGCCGATGCCTCCGCGCACGACGCGCGGCTCAGCCGCCGACAGGTCGCGCACATACGCGATCGACACTATCCGCCCCAGCTCCAGCACCAGCTGGTCCTGCAGCCGGGTCCCACTGGCGAGCGACTCGCGCACCAGCGTGTTGTCGAAGCGCAGCGGCAGCGCCTGCTCGGCGCTTTTGTTCAACGGCGGCGGCAGATTGAGCGCCAGCCCCTGCAACGTGCTGGTGACTGCGACCTCGGGAACGCCGCGCCGCAGCGTCAGCGTCGCGTTGTAACCGGCGCTGCCGCTCGCATCCTTCGCGATGCGCGAGAGGAAGCCCAGTTCACGCGCCTGTCGCAGGCCCTCCGCGCTCGCCGTCCCCTGCGCTTTGAGCACCATGGCCGGCTCGCTGCTGCCGGCGGGAACGCTGTGGCTGCTGCCGTCCAGCTTGACGTCGCCGCCGAGCGCGCGTGCCTGGATCCCAGCCAGGCTGAAGCCGGTCTCGTTGAAACTCACGACGCCGCGCGAGCGCGCCAGCAGCGGCGTGTCGGGTGAGATTTGCACGTCGTTGCCGGCCAGCGTGACGCTGCCCTGAACCCGCGACTGGTCCAGGTGCGAAATCGGCAAATCCAGCTGCAGCCGGATGTCGGCGTTGCCGGTGGTCGTGGCCTTGGCCAGCGCATTGGCCATCAACGCCGCCATCGGCGAACCGTTGACGATGGCGACCGACTCCTGCAGCGGCCCGCGCACCTCGCCCTTGACCTTCACCGCGATGGCCCGCAGGTCAGCGATCTCCGCTTCGGCCTTGAACTGCAGCCCAGCGGCTCCGGCGAAGCGGCCCTGCGCGCCCTTCATCTGCATGCCGTTGCGGTCGAACACCAGTTCGCCTGCCAGTTGCGTCAGCGCCGGCCAGGCGCCCGTGCCGCGGGTCATGCTGCGCGGCACATACGCATAGGTTGCGTCGCGCACATTGGCCGTGACCCTGAATTCGCCGGACTTGCCGTCGCCGAAGGGGAAGTCATGCAGGTTGCCCTTGACGCGGAACTTCATGCTGGTGGCGCTGCCCTGCGTCACCGCCTCCCGCACGTAGTCACGGGCATTCTTCGACACCGACTGCGGCAGGTAGCGATGGACGCGGGTACCCTCGGCGCGGCTGAGCGTCGCCTGCAGGTCCAGCACGCCGGGAAAGCGCGAATGGGTCACCGCTTTCGCGGCGTCGACGGTGTGCCAGCTGACCTGGCCCTCGCCCTGGGCGTCGGCGTTGGCGAACTTCAGATTGGTGACCGAGGTGCTGATCTGGTCGCCCTTCAACTGCCACTGCAGGTCGGCGGCGAAATCGTCGAACGGGATGACCGGCTCCTCGAACACGCCGGGAAATTCCAGAGCGCCCTTGCGCAGCGTGACACGGGCCTTGCCGCCGGCCTGGGTCAGGTCGAAGTCCACGGCAGCGCCGCGGATCCCGGGACTGCCGATCGGCGGCCGGTTCAGCGCCGTTGCCCGCGCGGCGACGCCTGGCCGCGAGGCAACTTCCAGCCGCGAAGCGCGGCCTTTGGCTTCGTACTTGACCAGCGCATCCAGCGGACCTTGCCACCGGGCTTGCACCGAATCGACCAGTCCCCTGGGCGCATAGGCCTGGATCGCGGCATGGGTCACCGAGCCCAACGGCAACCGGGTCGCGACTTGGCTCAGCGCTTCCAGGTCCAGCTTGTCCGCGCGCAACTCGCCGCTGGACAGCGTGTTGCCGTCGCCCTTGCTCCACGCCACGAACACGTTGCCACCGGGCCAGCGCTGGCCCTCACGGGTCTGGAACTGCAGCTCCTGGGTCTGCAATTCGAAGCCGCCTTGGCGCCGCTTGCCACCCAGCCGCCCGGAAGCTGACAGCAGCGCCAGCGGCGCAAGGTCGCGGCCCAGCGTGGCCTCGACATCCGCCAGCACGATGTCGGCGGTGGCGCCCGCGAGTTGCCCCTTGACCACGTCGACCCAGGTGCGCACCGCGCCGCGGCCCTGCGTGACTTCGACGCCGAGGCTGGAATAGCGGCGCAACTGCGAGACGTCGACGCGGGCGAAGTCGGCAAACACCTGTCCGTCCCATTCCTGCCACAGCGCGCGGTGCCGCGACAGCAGCGGCTGGCGGAACTGGCCGCGCAGAGTGAAGCGGTCGCCCCACTCCGGCGGCGGTGTCGCATCGAGCCGCATCGCGTGGCGGCGGGTGGAGTTGCGCATGGTGAAGTCGACATCACGCAGTGCCAGCGGCGGCGCGCCGCGCAGTTCGTCGGTCCAGTGGACGGTGCCACGCCGCACCAGCAGCTCGGTCTGCCCGAAGAACCAGTCGGCCGCGCGGCCGTCGCCGGTCTCGGTCCTGGAAAAATCCAGGCCGGCCACGTGGATGCGGCCATCGCCAGAACGGCGGATGTCGACATCGGGCTGGTCGATCACCAGTTGCTCGAAGCCGAGGTTCCATAGTGATCTGGGGCTGAGCCCCGCCAGCACGCGCGGCAGCCGCAGCGCCTCACGGCCCTGTGCATCCAGCAACACCACGTCGGTCAGCTCGAAGGAGGGGATCAGGCCGCTGCTTTGCGCAGTGATGCCGCCAATGCGAACCGGGACCCCCAGCACCCTGGAGATCTCGATTTCCAGGTCGGGGCGAAGCTCTCCGATTCGGGGCACAATCCAGCCATGCAGAGCACCCCACATGAGGGCCAGCGCCAGCCAGGCCGTGGCCAGAAACCAAAGTGCCCACTGCGCGATACTGGCGGATGCTTTCAACAGACGTGAGGGAGGCGGCGTCGACTCGTTCATGAATACTTGGATGTGGCAGGAATTATGACCCTCGGCGGTCGATCGGGTTCAGCGGCGGCAACGCCGTTCGTGTCGGACAACGGCGCCTTTGCACAGGCCGCCGGCGCGGACCCTCTCTCCGGATATTCCCGCTTTGCCCAGCGCCTGCGCCGCCGCTATGGCGCGGAACTGCGATTGCTCGCGCCCGGCACGCCGACCCGGGCCGTGCTGGAACAGACCTACACGTCGCTGCGCGGACGCGGCGACGACACCGGTACTGCGCTGCGGATCCTGCGCCAGCTGGTGATGGAGCGGTTGATGCGGCTGGACTGCGACGAACAGGCGCCGCTGTCGCTGGTGACCCAGGCCGTGACTGAGCTGGCCGAATTCGCCCTCGACATCGCCTGCACCCAGGCCCGAGGCGACCTGGACGCTCTGCATGGCGCGCCGCTGGGCCCAGACGGCAAGCGCGCCCAGTTGTGGGTGGTCGGCATGGGCAAGCTCGGCGCCCGCGAGCTCAATGTCTCCAGCGACATCGACCTGATCTACGTGTACGACCAGGACGGGGACACCGCCGGCACCGAGATCGGCCGCGGCCGCCTTTCCAACCACGAGTACTTCGCCCGGATGGTCAAGGCCATCTACACGCTCATCGGCGACACCACCGAGCACGGGTTCGTGTTCCGGGTCGACCTGGCGCTGCGCCCCAACGGCAATTCCGGGCCGGCGGCGGTATCGGTTGGCGCGCTGGAGGAATACTTCCAGGTCCAGGGCCGGGAGTGGGAACGCTTCGCCTGGCTCAAGAGCCGGATCGTGGCCCCCGCCGCAGCCATCCAGGACGGCTCGGCGGCCGCGCTGCGCGGCACGGTGCTGCCGTTCGTCTTTCGCCGTTACCTCGATTACAGCGTGTTCGATTCGCTGCGGGTCCTGCACCGGCAGATCCGCGAACACGCCGCCCGGCGCAGCGCCGGCCGGCCCGAGCGTGCCAACGACGTCAAGCTCTCTCGCGGCGGCATTCGCGAGATCGAATTCATCGTGCAGTTGCTGCAGGTCGTGCGCGGCGGCCAGTTTCCCGAGCTGCGGACCCGGCCGACGCTGCAGGCGCTGCAGCGGGTGGCCAAGGCGGGACTGATGTCGCAGGCCGCGGCCGACGCGCTGGCCAGGGCCTACGAGTTCCTGCGCCGGGTCGAGCACCGCATCCAGTACCTCGACGACCAGCAGACCCATGTGCTGATGTCCTGCGACGACGACCTGGGCTGGATCGCCCACACCATGGGCTTTGCCGAATGCTGCCCGTTCCTGCACGAGCTGGACACCCACCGCGAGTTCGTCGCGCAGGAGTTTGACAACCTGCTTGGCGGCGGGGCCGGCGAGTGCAAGAGCTGCAACGGCCCGCGCGGCGCGCGTGCGGAGCCGCCGGATTTCGATGCAGTGCTGGCCCAGTTGCCGCCGCAGGTGCGCGAGCGCGTGGCGCGCTGGCGCCAGCACCCGCGAGTGCTGGCCCTGCGCGAAGACGCGCGGAACCGGCTGATGCGGCTGGTGACGCGAACCGCGGGCTGGCTGCAGGAAGGGCGGGTCAGCGAGGACGCGGCGTTGCGCATGGCCGACTGGATGGAACCGTTGCTGCGCCGCGAAAGCTACCTGGCGCTGCTGGTGGAGCGGCCGAGCGTGCACGAGCGGCTGCTGCGCCTGCTGGGCGCCGCGCGCTGGCCGGCGCGCTACCTGCTGCAGCACCCCGGCGTGATCGACGAACTGGCGAGCGACGCGCTGCTGTCGGACCGTTTCATCGCCGAGGAATTCGACCACGAGCTCGAGCACCGCCGCAAGTCGCTGCAGATCACCGGCGAGGACGACGACGAGGCCATGCTGAACCTGCTGCGGCGGGCCCATCACGCCGAGGTGTTCCGCACGCTAGCCCGCGATGTCGAGGGCCGGCTGACCGTGGAGCAGGTGGCCGACGACCTGAGCGCGCTGGCCGACGTTACCTTGCGCATCACCGCCCGCTGGTGCTGGCAGCGACTGAAGAACGCCCACCGGGAGCACCCGCGGCTCGCGATCATCGGCTACGGCAAGCTGGGCGGCAAGGAACTGGGGTACGGGAGCGACCTGGACATCGTCTTCGTCTACGAGGACGAGGACGAGCGCGCGCCCGAGTCGTATGCCGCCTTCGTACGCAAGCTGATCAACTGGTTGACGACCAAAACCGGGGAAGGCGACCTGTTCGAGATCGATACCGCGCTGCGTCCCAACGGCAACTCGGGCCTGCTGATCACGACCTTCGAGGCCTACGCCAACTACCAGCAGCGGCGCGGCAGCAACACCGCGTGGACCTGGGAGCACCAGGCCATGACGCGGGCGCGCTTCGTGCTGGGCGAGGAAACACTGCGCGGTCGCTTCGACGCCGTGCGCCAGGCGGTGATCACCGCGCCGCGCGACGTGCAGGCGCTGAAACAGGAAATCGTCAGCATGCGTGACAAGGTGCGCGCCGCCCACCCGGTGAAGGACGACCGCTTCGACGTCAAACACAGCCGCGGCGGCATGGTCGACGCTGAATTCGCAGTGCAGCTGCTGGTGCTCGCGCACGCTGGCGCGCATCCGGAACTGGTTCCCAACGTGGGCAACATCGCTCTGCTGCAGCGGGCTGAAGACGCCGGCCTGCTGCCGGTCGGCGTCGGCGCGGCGGCGGCCAACGCCTACCGCGAACTGCGCCGGGTGCAGCATCACGCGCGCCTGAACGAAGAGCCTACGCAGGTAGCGCCCGAGGTCATGGCCCGCGAGCGCGACGCCGTGCTGGCGTTGTGGCAGGCCGCCTTCGGCTAGCGCCGATGGTAGGCTTGCCGGCTGCACGCCGCAGGCTGGACGAACCACGTCGGGTGTCCTGGCGCAATGGCTGACCCTTACCCCCGGGAAGACCGATGAGAACCATCCACCTGACAGTTGCGGTGGCCTGGCCGCTGTGGCTGGCCGGCTGCGCCACCCCGCCGCTGCCGGTCCCGCTCGCCGCGACGGCACCATCTGCCTGGTACGCGCCGCTGCCGCATCACGGCACCCTGGCCGACCTGACCCAGTGGTGGCAGCAATTCAACGACCCATTGCTGGTGCATCTGATCGAGGCAGCCCAGACTGCGAGCCCCACCGTCGCGAGCGCCCGCGCACGGATCGAGCAGGCCCGTGCCACGCGCGCCGCTGCCCGCGCCGCGCTGTTGCCCACGCTCGACGCACAAGCCAGCGTCCAGCGCGGCAACATGCAGCCGCCGGTTCCGCTCGGCACGACGGCGCAGGCCGGCTTGCAGGCCGGCTGGGAAATCGACCTGTTCGGCGGCAACGCAAACACCTTGCGCGCCGCCGACGCGAGGCTGGCATCGGCGCAGGCCGGCTGGCATGACGCCCGCGTCTCGGTGGCGGCGGAGACGGCCGGCAGCTATGTCAATCTGCGTACCTGCGAACGGCAGCGCACGGTCACGGTCAACGATGCGCAGTCGAGAGCCGAGACCGCGCGGCTGTCTGAACTCACGGCCCGTGCCGGCTTCACGGCGCCGGCCACCGCGGCGCTCGCGCGCGCCAGCGCTGCCGAAGGGTCGGCCCGGGCCACGCAGCAACGCGCGCTGTGCGACGTCGAGGTCAAGGCGCTCGTGGCCCTGAGCGGCATGCCCGAGCCGCAACTGCGCCAGCAATTGCTGGAGCAGTGGCAGGAGCCGGCCATGGCGCCGCTGCTGCCGGTGCTGTCGCTGCCGGCGCAGCTGCTGACCCAGCGGCCTGACGTCCACCAGGCCGAGAGCGATGTCGCCGCGGCCAGCGCCGGGATCGGCACCGCGCAGGCCCAGCGCTATCCGCGCCTGACGCTCTCCGGCTCGATCGCCGCCGGCATCGTTCACATCGGCGGCGCCAACACCGATGCCCAGACCTGGTCTATCGGCCCGTTGGCCGTGACGCTGCCGTTGTTCGACGGTGGCCGCCGCGCGGCCAACGTCGAGGCGGCCCGGGCCCGTTACGACGAAGCGGTGGCGCTGTACACGGCACGTGTTCGCCAGGCGGTGCGCGAGGTCGAGCAGGCGCTGGTGAACCTGGAAAGCGCGCGGCTGCGGATGGAGGACGCCAGCGTGGCCGCCGACGGCTACCGCGCGTCGTTCGTCGCGACCGAGGCGCGCTACCGCAGCGGGCTGGGCAGCCTGGTGGAGCTGGAGGACGCACGCCGCACCCTGCTTGCCGCCGAAACGGCCCTGGTAACGCTGCAGCGCGAACGCGTCGCCGCGTGGATCGCCCTGTACCGCGCTGTGGGCGGGGGCTGGACCCGCCCGGACCAGCCGTCCGCTTGACACCGAGGGAATGCAACCGATGAACAACAACAAGCTCAATCCGGCCTTGCTGGCCGCAGCCGTCTGCCTCGCCGTCGCCATGCTCTCCCTGCCAGCCGGCAGCTCGCGCGCGGCCGACGAAAAGAAGGTTGTCAAGCCAGCGCTCACCGTGACGACCACCGTGCCGCAGCGCGTCAGCCTGCCGGTCAAGCTGGCCGCCAATGGCAACATCGCCGCCTGGCAGGAAGCGAGCGTCGGCACCGAAGTGGGCGGGCTGCGACTGACCGAGGTGCGCGTCAACGTCGGCGACCAGGTGCGCAAGGGCCAGGTCCTGGCGACCTTCGCGGCCGAGACGCTTGGTGCCGAAGTCGCGCAGGCCCGCGCCAGCCTGGGCGAGGCGCAAGCCAATGCGGCGAACGCCGCAGCCGACGCTGAGCGCGCACGCAGCCTGCAGACGACCGGCGCGCTCAGCGCATCTCAGATCAACCAGTACCTGACCGCGGAAAAAACCGCGCAGGCCAGGGTCGAGGCCGCGCGCGCGCTGTATCGCGCGCAGGAGGTCAGGCTGGGCCAGACCCAGGTGCGGGCGCCGGACAGCGGCATCGTTTCGGCCAGGCTGGCAACGGTCGGCGCCGTCGTCGGCAGCGGCGCGGAGCTGTTCCGCCTGATCCGCCAGGGCCGGCTCGAATGGCGCGCCGAGGTGACGGCAGCCGAGCTCGGGCGCATCACCATCGGCACCACGGCGCTGATCATCGCCGCCAGTGGCGCGCGGCTGGCGGGGCGGGTCCGTACCATCGGCCCGACAGTCGATCCGCAGACCCGAGCCGCGCTGGTCTACGTCGACCTGACGCCGCTGCCGGGCGACGCCAGCGGCAGCGCCCGCGCCGGCATGTTCGCGCGCGGCGAGTTCGACCTGGGCGCGGTGCCGGCGCTGACCGTACCGCAACCCGCGATCGTCGTTCGCGACGGCTTCAGCTACGTGTACCGCGTCAACCCCGACAACCGCGTGTCGCAGGTCAAGGTGCAGACCGGGCGCTTCGACGCGGGCCGGGTCGAGATCATCTCGGGCCTGCCGGCGGATGGGCGCATCGTCGCCGGCGGCGCCGGCTTCCTCAACGACGGCGACCTGGTACGCGTCGCCGATGCGCCGGTCCGCCCGGCCGCTGCGCCAGCGTCCGGCGCGAAGTGAGGACCGCGTCATGATGAACGTTTCGTCCTGGTCGATCCGTAACCCGATTCCTGCGGTGATGCTGTTCGTGTTGCTCACGTTCGGCGGCCTGCTGTCGTTCAACGCGATGAAGGTGCAGAACTTCCCCGACATCGACCTGCCGACCGTGACGGTCAGCGCAGCGCTGCCGGGGGCGGCGCCGGCGCAGCTCGAAACCGACGTCGCCCGCAAGATCGAGAACGCCATCGCCACGCTTCAGGGACTCAAGCATGTCTACACCAAGGTGCAGGACGGTGCGGTGACGATCACGGCGGAGTTCCGGCTGGAAAAGCCGGTGCAGGAGGCTGAGGACGACGTGCGTTCCGCCGTGGCGCGGATCCGCAGCGAGCTGCCGGGCGACGTGCGCGAGCCGATCGTCACCAAGATGGACCTGGCCAACCAGCCGGTGCTGGCGTACGCCGTGAACTCTCCGCGCATGGACGAGGAAGCGCTGTCCTGGTTCGTCGACAACGACGTCTCGCGCAAGCTGCTGGCGGTGCGCGGCGTCGGCGCCGTCAACCGCGTCGGCGGGGTGACACGCGAGATCCGCGTCGCACTCGACCCTTCCCGATTGCAGGCGCTGGGCGTGTCAGCAGCGGAGATTTCGCGCCAGCTGCGGCAGGTGCAGACCGAAAGCGCGGGCGGCCGCGCCGACGTGGGTGGCGGCGAGCAACCAGTGCGCACGCTGGCGACTGTCATGACGGCGCGCGAGCTCGGCGAGATCGCGCTGGCGATCGGTGGTGCCGGAACCGGCGCGGCTGCGGCCGGCCGCAGCATCAAGCTGAACGATGTCGCCACCGTCAGCGACACCACCGCCGAACCGCGGGCGGCGGCGCTGCTGAACGGCAAGCCGGTGGTCGGCTTCGAGGTCTCGCGCAGCCGCGGGGAATCGGAAGTGGCTGTCGGCGCCGCGGTGCAGAAGGCGCTGGCCGAACTCAAGCAGCAGCATCCCGACCTCGAGCTGACCCAGGCGTTCGACTTCGTCACGCCGGTGCAGGAGGAATACGAGGGCTCGCTGCACCTGCTGTATGAGGGCGCAATTCTGGCGGTGCTGGTGGTCTGGCTGTTCCTGCGCGACGTGCGCGCCACCTTCGTCTCGGCGATCGCCTTGCCGATGTCGGTGATTCCGGCCTTCATCGGCATGCACCTGCTCGGCTTCTCGGTCAACGTGGTGACGTTGCTGGCGCTGTCGCTGGTGGTCGGCATCCTGGTGGACGACGCGATCGTGGAAGTGGAGAACATCGTGCGCCACCTGCGCATGGGCAAAACGCCGTACCAGGCGGCGATGGAAGCGGCCGACGAGATCGGGCTGGCTGTGATCGCCACCACCTTCACGCTGATCGCGGTGTTCCTGCCGACGGCCTTCATGAGCGGCATCGCCGGCAAGTTCTTCAAGCAGTTCGGCTGGACCGCGTCGCTGGCGGTGGCCGCGTCCTTGCTGGTCGCGCGGGTGCTGACGCCGATGATGGCGGCCTACCTGCTCAAACCGATGGTCAGCGCGCACAAGGACCCGCGCTGGATGACGATCTACCTGCGCTGCGTCAACTGGAGCATGCGGCACCGGGTGGTGACTATCGCGCTGTCGACGCTGTTTTTCTTCGGCTCGGTGGCGCTGATCCCGTTGTTGCCGACCGGTTTCATCCCCCCGGACGACAACTCGCAGACTCAGGTCTACCTGGAGCTGGCGCCTGGTTCCACGCTGGAGCAGACCAAGGCGGTCGCCGAGCAGGCGCGCCAGATGGTGATGAAGGTGGAGCACGTCAAAAGCGTCTACACCACGATCGGTGGCGGCAGCGCGGGGACCGACCCGTTCGCCAACGTCGGGGCGGCCGAGGCGCGCAAGGCCACGCTCACCATCCTGCTGGCAGACCGTGGCGACCGGCCGCGCAAGCAGGGGATCGAAAACAAACTGCGGGCGGCGCTGGAGCCGTTGCCGGGCGTGCGCAGCAAGGTCGGTCTCGGCGGTTCAGGCGAAAAATACGTGCTGGTGCTGACCGGCGAGGATCCACAGGCACTGCAGACTGCGGCCCGCGCCGTGGAGCGCGACCTGCGCACTATCCCCGGCCTGGGCAGCGTCGCCTCCACCGCCAGCCTGATCCGCCCCGAGATCGCGGTGCGGCCGAACTTCGCTGCCGCTGCCGACCTCGGCGTGACCAGCGCCGCCATCGGCGAAACCTTGCGGATCGCGACCGCCGGCGACTACGACATCGCGTTGCCAAAGCTCAACCTGTCGCAGCGCCAGGTGCCGATCGTGGTCAAGCTGGACGAGAAGGCGCGACAGGACCTGAGCGTGCTGGAGCGGCTGTCGGTGCCGGGCAGCCGCGGCCCGGTGATGCTGGGGCAGGTGGCGACGCTGGAGATGACGGGCGGGCCGGCCGTGATCGACCGCTACGATCGCTCGCGCAACGTCAATTTCGAGATCGAGCTGTCCGGCCTGCCGCTGGGCGACGTGGCGGCCAGGGTGCAGGAGTTGCCCTCGGTGAAGACCCTGCCGCCCGGGGTGCGGGTGATCGAGGTCGGCGATGCCGAAGTGATGGGTGAACTGTTCGCCAGTTTCGGCCTGGCGATGCTGACCGGCGTGCTGTGCATCTACATCGTGCTGGTGCTGCTGTTCAAGGACTTCCTCCACCCGGTCACGATCCTGTGCGCGCTGCCGCTGGCGCTGGGCGGAGCCTTCGTCGGGCTGCTGATCGCGCAGAAGAGCTTCTCGATGCCGTCGCTGATCGGCCTGATCATGCTGATGGGGATCGCCACCAAGAACTCGATCCTGCTGGTGGAGTACGCGATCGTGGCACGGCGAGACCATGGCCTGTCGCGGTTCGACGCGTTGCTGGACGCCTGCCACAAGCGGGCGCGGCCGATCATCATGACGACCATCGCGATGGGTGCCGGCATGCTGCCGATCGCCATCGGATTCGGCGCCGCCGACCCGAGCTTTCGCTCACCGATGTCGATCGCAGTGATCGGCGGTCTGATCACGTCGACGGTGTTGAGCCTGCTGGTGGTGCCGGTGGTGTTCACCTACCTGGACGACCTGGAGCATTTCATCAAGCGTACCGCCGCGAAGTTGGGGCGGCGCAAGAAGGCGCCCACGCCGGACGCGCCTGTCAAGCCGAGCGGATCCGCTTGACCAGCGCAGTGGTGGAGTAACCGTCGACGAAGGGGACGGCCTGCGCCCGGCCGCCGTAACTCTCGACCAGCCGGGTCTCGGCCAGCTTCCCCATGTCGTAGTCGCCGCCCTTGACCAGCACGGCGGGCCGCAGCTTGCCAATGAGTTCCAGCGGCGTGTCTTCGTCGAACCAGGTAACGAGGTCCACCGACCCGAGCGCGGCAATCACCGCCGCCCGGTCCTGCTCGCGGTTGAGCGGCCGGTCCGCGCCCTTGTTCAGGCGGCGCGCCGACGCATCGGTATTGAGGGCGACCACCAGGCTGGCGCCCAGGGCCCGCGCCTGCGCGAGATACATGACGTGGCCACGGTGCAACACGTCGAAGACGCCATTGGTCAACACCACCGGTTGCCGCAGTGCCGCGACGCGCGCGGCAGCTTCTGCCTGGGGCACGATCTTGTCGAGAAAGGGAACAGCTGTCACGCAGCCCGCGTCAGGCTGGGCCCGGCGTCAGCCCGGTATTGCCAGCGGCAAGCGTCGCCGTCACTTCCTTGCGGTAGCGATTGAGTTCCTGCACGGTCTTGAAGCTGCGGTCCATCAGCAGGCTCATGTTGTGCAGGATTCGCTCGACCACCTTGCTTTCCCACACCGCATCGAAGTTGATCTGCTGGTCCAGCCAGTGCTCCAGCCAGTCCGGGTCGGGCAGCCGACTCTGAACGGTGTCGTTGGGGAACAGCGCCTTGTTCACGTGCAGGTTGGTGGGGTGGAGCGGCTGGGTGGTGCGCCGCGCGCTCGCCATCAGCACGCCGACCTTGCTGAAGGCCGCCTTGGCTTCGTTGCCGAAGTTGTTGATGGCGCGCTTCATGTAGCGCAGGTAGGCGCCGCCGTGGCGCGCTTCGTCCTGGCTGAGCGTGGTGTAGATGTGTTTGATCACCGGCTCGTTGTGCCACTCGGCGGCGCGGCGGTACCAGTGGTTCAGCCGGATTTCGCCGCAGAAGTGCAGCATCAGCGTCTCCAGCGCCGGCGCCGGCTCGAACTCGAAGCGCACTTCATGCAGCTCCTTCTCGGTCGGCGCCAGTTCCGGGCGGAAACGCTTCAGGTATTCCATCAGCACCAGCGAGTGCTTCTGCTCCTCGAAGAACCAGATCGACATGAAGGCGGAGAAGTCGCTGTCGTCCTTGTTGTCGCGCAGGAACATCTCGGTGGCCGGCAGCGCGGACCACTCGGTGATGGCGTTCATCTTGATGGTCTGGGCCTGCTCGTCGGTGAGTTTCGCGGGGTCGAAGGCGGCCCACGGAATGTCCTTGTCCATATCCCACCGGACGGATTCGAGTTGCTTGAACAGTTCTGGATAGAGCATCGCGATCTTTCTTGACCCGGCTGATCTTACGCGGCCGTGTTAAAACCCCTTGACATGAATGCGGAAACTTTTTACGAATTCCGCCACGCCTGGAGCCCCACCATGATCAAGACCTCCCGCCTGCTGGCTCTGCCGTTCGCCATGCTCCTGGCCATGCCCTCGCATGCCGCGCCGGACCCGGCCTGCCCAGCGACTCTGCAGCACACCTTTCCTCGCCTTCAGGACGAAAAGCCGCAGTCGCTGTGCCAGTACAGCGGGAAGGTGGCCCTGGTGGTCAACACCGCCAGCTATTGCGGCTTCACGCCGCAATACAAGGGGTTGGAAGCCCTGTACGGGAAATACAAGGACCAGGGACTCGTGGTCCTTGGCTTCCCATCCAACGATTTCGCGCAGGAGAAATCCAGCAACAAGGAGATTGCCGATTTCTGCGAAAGCACCTTCGGCGTGAAATTCCCCATGTTCGGCAAAAGCAGCGTGCGGGGTCGCGACGCCAATCCGCTGTTCCGCCAACTGGCAGAACAGACGGGACGACAACCGCTTTGGAACTTCCACAAATACCTGATCGGCCGGGACGGCGCGATCATTGCCAGCTACACGAGCCTCACGGACCCGACCGACAAGACGATGTTGCGCGACATCGAAAAGCAACTGGCCGTGCGGTAGTTCCTTGCGTCAATAAAACTCATCGGTCATAATGCGACTGATGAGTTTTCTCAGCCCTTCGGCGTTCGCGCTGTTCACAATCATTTACCTCCTGACCTGGTTGTTCGCGGGGAACTGGTGGCCGGCTGTGGCGCTCTACCACTGGCTTGCGGGGATAGCTCCGCCAAAATTTCAGTTATTGCTGCGAAGCCTGCCGGGAGCAGTTAGCCCGGCTGCAATCCCGGGGCGACTCTTCTCCTCCTCCCTCCCTCCCTCCTTCGTTCCAGGGCGCTTCGCAGCATT
>JACMQP010000104.1 GCA_014376915.1 Ramlibacter sp. | reverse complement strand
GCGCGGAACGTATTTCGAGCCCTTGGCGTCCGCGGGCACGACTTCGGCGAACTGGTCGCTGTTGTCAGCGGTGATCCAGTCGACCTGCTCCGGCGGCACCTGATGGGCCAGCAACGAACGCGCTTCCTCACGAAAGCCCGTCAAGTCGATTTCGCTGGCGAGACGGGCTTGCATTTCAGTCCACCGCTTTCGAGGGACTGGGCCGCAGCTTGCCGCGCCTGGCCTTGAGCTCGAACACCAAGTACATCACCGCGGCGATCAACATCGGCACGACGTAGTACAGCGCGCGGTAGCCCAGCAGAGCCGCCAGCAACCGGCCTTCCGGGACCTGGTGCGACAGCAGCGCGACGAAGACGAACTCGAACACGCCCAGGCCCGCCGGCACGTGGGCCACGACGCCGGCGATGGCGCCGACCAGCAGCACCGTGAGGACGTCGGTGTAGGCGATCTTGTCGCCGAGCAATACGTAAACGATGCCGGCCATGAGCATCCAATTCAGGCACGACACTCCCATCTGCAGAAGCGCCATGCGCCACGGCGGCAGATAGACTTGGTGGCCGCGCACCTCCCAGCGGCGCTCGCTCATGCGCACGCAGGCCAGGATGTACCCGCCCGAGATCGCGACGAGAACGGCGCCGACCCACTGCAATCCGTGGTTGCCCAGATGCCAGGCCGGCGGCAGCACCAGCGGATGGAAGATGAATAGCAGGCCGGCCAGCAGCTTGTAGCCCAGCCAGTTGGTTAGCATGCTCATCGATACGATGCGGGTGATAACACCCTTGTCCAGCCCCGCTTGCGAGTACATCCGGTAGCGGAACCCGACCCCGCCGACCAGCGAGCCGATGGTCAGGTTGAACGCGTAGCTGATGAAAGTGATCATCATCACCATCGGCGTTGGCAGGTTGTGGCCGGTGTAGCGGCGGCCCAGCAGGTCGAAGCAGCTGTAAAGCAGGTGGCTGGCGATGGCCAGAGCGGTCGCGACCGCGAGCGCCGCACGTGGCGTGTCCTTGACCGACGACCACACATCCTCCCAGTCGATGTGTTCTGCGTAACGCCACAGCAGCGCCAAGACCGCCACGAAGAAAGCCAGCGTCACGCCGCGTTTTGCCCACGGCCACCAGCTGCGCTGCGACCATCGCGTCCTGGACTGGCGGACCGGCTCGCGGGGCGGGGCGTCGGGCCGCGGGTTGTCAAAGGTGTCGGTGGTCATTGCGCCTCCTTGACCTGCAGCGTGGGGCCGGCCGATGCCCGCGGATCGATGGTGGCCGGGTGCAGTTTGGGCAGATGGCGCGGCAGCCACAGGGCCCAACGGTGGTAGCGACGGATCATGTGGAAGGCGAGGTAGCTGCGCACCAGGTGCCAGAAGCCCGGCTCGTTCACGTCGTGCTTCTGGATCTGGGTGCAGCTGTTGCGGATCAGGTGCTCGAGTCGTACGGTCAGCTGCTGGTTGAAGCCGCGGTCCCGGATCACGACATTGGCCTCGAGGTTCAGCGAGAGGCTGAGCGGGTCCAGGTTGCTGGAGCCGACCGTCGCCCATTCGTCATCGGCCACCGCCACCTTGCTGTGCAGCGGCCGGTCTGTGTATTCGTAGATCTTGATGCCGCCCTTGATCAGGTGGCGGTACAGCGTGCTGGCGGCGGTCTTGACGATCTGCATGTCGGGCCTGCCCTGCAGGATCAGGTTGATTTCGACGCCGCGTCGGGCGGCCTTGCGCATTTCCTTGATCAGCCGGTAGCCGGGGAAGAAGTAGGCGTTGGCGATGATCACCCGCTTGCGCGCCGCGCGGATTGCGATGCGATAGTGGCGCTCGATGTCGTTCTGGTGGTCGCCGTTATCGCGGGTGACAAAGATGCACTCGGCGCTGCCGGCCTGCGGCGAGTCCTGCGGTGTGGAACGCAGCTCCTTTCTGCGGCGCCACCATTGGCGCTGGCGCTGGTGGCGCATGCCGGAGGCCAGGGCGCCGTGGGTAAAGCGGTGGATTTCGGCCACCAGCGGTCCGCGGATCTCGATCGCGTAGTCCTGCTTTGCCTCGGGGCCGAAGTCGCCCAGGTGGTCAGCCGAATAGTTGATGCCGCCGACGAACGCGATCTCGCCGTCGATCACGACGATCTTGCGGTGCATGCGGCGCAGCAGGTTGATGCGCTTGCCGAGCACGGGCTTGCCGGGCTCGAAGACGTGCAGCCGCACCCCAGCGTCGCACAGCGTCGAAACGAAGTTGTGCGACAGGTCAGGCGAGCCGAAGCCGTCAACGGTCACGTCCACCTGAACGCCGCGCCGGGCCGCCGCAACCAGGGCCTCATGCAGCTGCAGGCCGACCTTGTCCTCGAACAGAATGAACGTTTCCAGCACCACCTCGCGGCGGGCGTTCGCGATGCGCCCGAACACGCGGGGATAGAACTCTTCGCCGTTCTCCAGCAAATTGATGTCGTTGCCCTCGATCCATTTGCCACTCATCGCCGGTTCCTCAGAGGTGGATTTCCGCGGCCAGCGGCGCGTGGTCGGACAAATGCGACCAGGGCTTTCGCGGCAGCACCACCGGCAGGTGGACGGAGGCGTTGCGAACGAAAATGCGGTCCAGCGACAGGATCGGAAAGCGGGCCGGGAAGGTCCGGGCCGACTCGCCATACGCGGTGACGAAGACCTCGCGCAGCCCGACCTCGCGCTCCAGCAGCGGGTGGGCGCGGCGACGCCAGTCGTTGAAGTCGCCGGCCACGATCAACGGCGCATTGTCGGGGACTTCGCTGCGCACGATCTGGCACAGCAGCGCGAGCTGTCGCTGGCGGTGGCTCTCGGCCAGGCCCAGGTGGGCGCAGATGGCGTGGACCTCGCTGGCCAGGCCCGGCACCGCGATCGCGCAGTGCAGCAGGCCGCGCTTCTCCGGGCCCGAGATGGAGATGTCGTGGTTCTGGTAGTGGACGATCGGGAACTTGGACATCACCGCGTTGCCATGGTCGTGGCCCTTGGGATACACCATGTTGCGGCCGTATGCGAACTGGGGCCAGATGGTGTCGGCCAAAAATTCGTAGTGTGGCGTGTCCGGATGGTGGTGGCCATTGCGGCCGGTCCGGTCGGCCTCGCCCATCACCTCCTGCAGGAAGACCAGGTCGGCGCCGACCTTGCGCACGGCTTCGCGCAGTTCGGGCAAAATGAACTTGCGGTTGAGAGGCGTGAAGCCCTTGTGGATGTTCACGGTCATCACGGTCAGCGGCGGGGTTGCCACGGTGTCGGTCATGTGGGTCTGACTTCTCTTCGGGGGACACTTTTTTACTGCCGGGTTGGGTCAGTAGGTGTAGGACGCAGCGCAGAGTTCATGTCTGACCTTTCGGCCTGTGCGCGGAGAGCCCTTCGTGTTGGTGCAACCTCTGTAGGACGCGATCCATTTCTTCGCTGCACTGCGCTACTGAATACCAAACACGCAGCAGCGTCAGCACACTCCCCGCGATGAAATCCAAACTGATCCAGTTCCTGGCGTTGAGCGCCGTGGCTTGCGCCGTCGTCCTTCCCGCTGACGCCGAAGGCCTGCGGCCAGAAGGGTACTTGGTTCAGGGCGGCATGGCCGGGAGCCGGACCTGGAACGTCAGCGTTGGCTTGACCTGGTCCTGGAGCTGGAAGTCGAGCCTGCTGGGCAGCGAGGTGGGCGGCGTCACCGAAGCGTACATCGCGCACTGGGATGGCAATTCGGCCAGCGGCCGACGCGGCTTTACCCAAGTGGGGTTGGTTCCCGTGTTCCGGTTCCGTTTCGACCAGGGTCGCTCGCCGTGGTTCGCCGAAGCCGGCGTCGGCATCTCGGCCATGGACCAGCTCTTCGTCACGCCGACCAAGCAGTTCACCACGTCGTTCAACTTCGTCGACGTCGCGGGCGTCGGACGCAGCTTCGGCTCGGCCCGGGAGCAGGAGATCGGCCTGCGTCTGCAGCATGTTTCCAACGCCGGCATCCGCGTTCCCAACCCGGGCCAGAACTTCGTGCAGCTGCGTTACGCCTCGCGGTTCTGACGCCGGAAACTCACTTCGGCCGCGGCGGCGCCAGGCCGGTGTCGGGGCTGCTCAAGGTCCCGGCGCGTACTTGCGCGACCGCCTCGGCCACGGCGCGTGCCACGTTGCGCACCTCCTCCTGCATTGCCGTGTCGGCGTCCAGCGCTTCGTGGCTGGTCGAGTAGGGCTGGTAGTAGCCGATGAAGCGATCGAGCCGCGCCTTGGCGCCGGCGTCGATCAGGCCCATCCAGTCCAGCCAGTCGCACAACGCTCGCCGCACGCCTTCGATGCCGGCGACGTCGCCATGCACCACGACGCCATAGGTGCGGCCGGCGAGATGCTTGGGATAACCCCAACCCTTGTCCTCAATCGCCTTGGCCAGTTCCGGCTTCTTGCCCTGCGTCGTCGTCGGATCGGGGTTGCCGCCGTCGGCGCAGACCAGCCGGTCGATCATGAGCTTGAGCGGGCTGGCGACCTGGTACCAATACACCGGTGTCATCAGGACGACGCCGTGGGCATTGACCCAGCGCTCGTAGATCTCCGCCATCCAGTCGCTGGTCTGCCGATCGGCGTTGTTGGGGTAGCAGCTGCATGGCCAGTGGCACAGCGGCATGGCGGTGGAGACGCAGCCCTTGCAGGGATGGATGTGCAGGTCGTAGCTGGAGCTGAGTAGGCTCAGGTCCAGCACGTCGACTTCGATCGAAGCCGCCTCGAGCACCTCGCGCGCCAGCTGCACCAGCCGGAACGTCTTGGAGATCTCGCCGGGACAGGTGCCGTCGTTGCGCGACGAGCCGCACACCAGCAGCACTCGCGATGGCGTGGCCGCCTCGCCCCAGCGCTGCTGGGCGGCGATCAACTTGTCGCGGGTCTCGCGCCACTGCACCGACATGTCGTAGTCTGGATCGGCGAACTCCAACCCGGCTTTGGCGGTGACGGGCGCCTTGCGCCCCTCCTTGTAAGCCTGGAAAGCGATTTCCTCCAGCCGGCCCAGCGCTTCCTTCTCTGCCTGGAAAGCCGGGTCGAAGAACGACTGTACAAAGCGGAGGTGAAACTCGTCGCGCGCCAACGGGGCCGGCGCCTGGCCTTTTCGTACGGTAGTCATTCGGCAAGTGTAGGGAGATGGTTTGCGGCTGTGGGCGTCGTTTCCGCGCTCGGGCCCACGTCCTACAACGAGGGGATTGACCCCATCGGCTGTCACACCTGAGTCAAGGCAACGGAACAGGCGGACGCGAATATCACAGGGCACCGGAGCACAAGCCTGCAGCATCACTAACGGCGTGCGCAAGGACGTGGAGCCGTCGGCAGTGGCCGACTGGCGGCGCATGGGTGCTGGCTGGGTCCTACAGGGGCGAAAGAGCCTGTCCGATAGGGCCCGGCCCCGGCGCGTCCTATGGTCAATCCATGTCCCGAATCGTCGGGGCCCGATCCAAAGGAATTGAATGATGACGAAACATGCAACCCGCTCCCTCCTGCTTGCTGGCCTGATGGCCATAGCCGGCGTCGCCAGCGCGCAGGGCGCAGCCACCACGTCCGATGTGCCGTTGGAAGCCGGCGAGGCCAGCACCATGACGAAGGGTGTGCCCAATGCGTTGACCACCAACACGCCGGGCTCCGAGGCTCCCGCGATGACCAGGAGCGAGATCCGTCAGGACGCCAAGGGTCGCAGCAGTGCAACTGCCACCACCCGTACGCCGGGCCGGGCCGGTGAAGCCAGCACCATGGTGAACGGAAAGCCGAACGCCGACCCGGATTCGCCCATGCTGACCAAGAGCAGCTCCGAGCGCAAGATGGAAAGGGAAATCAAGCGGGCCGAAACAAGGCGCGTGCGTGAAAGCGCCGTGATGGGCCAGACCGGCGCGCAGGTCGGTGCCGAGGTGGGTACGCCGGAAAACTCGCCGGCCGGTAACCCGTCGGTCTTCAAGGGCGGCACGCCCAAGTAGGGGGTGAGAAGCGGCGCCTTGCGGGGCGCCCATAAAAAAGCCTGCAGTTGACGAAGCAGGCTTTTGTTTGTCCGGAGCTGTTGCGCCTTCGGCTCAGCTGCCTTGATGGCGGTGATGCATGCCCCAGCCGCCGCGGCCGCTTTCATGGTCCTCGCCGCCGCGGTGGCCGCGCCGGGCGGTTTCCAGGTCGAACACCCGCTTCTGCACCGGATTCAGCGACGCGTAGAAGGCCTTGGTGGCCTCGGCGCGCTTGTCCATCCGAGCCATGCGCTCGGTGCGCAGGGCCTGCATGCGGTCGATCCGCTCGGGCGTGGCGAGACGCTCGAACTCGGCGCGGTCCGGACGCGTCCAGTTGGCCGGCGGCTGCATCGCAGCGGTGAAAGCGGTCCATGCGCCTTCCTGCGCCGGTGCAAGCTGAAGGGTGTCCTTGAGCTTGGACATGCGTTTGGCAACGCGGGCCTGCATGAATTGACGCATTTGGGCCGGATCGTGCCGCTCCATGCGCTCCTGGCGCGGGCCGTTGACCGGCGGCTGGCTGGGCGGGGTTTGGGCCGCGGCGACCAGGCCGAGAGCGGCCAGCGCAGCCGCTGCGATCAGTTGCTTGGGAGAATGTTTCATCGTTTCCTTCCTTTGGGATCAAGAGGCCCGGGTCGGGTTCAGGCACAGGCTGAAACGCAGTGTCCGCCGCGCATGTATCGGCGCCATGGCTCTGCGGTAGCGATTGTGTAAAGGTCCGGGGCGTCCGAACGCTCCTACAGCAACTGGCCCCCCGGGCCACAGGCTTGGACCGGACCGTCGGGCACCATGCTCACAAACTTCCAGGAGTTCATCATGAGCATTCGATCCTGCATTCGATCGATGGCCGGGCCGCGGCTCGCCGCCATGCTGCTGGCCGCGGGGCAGGCACAGGCGCAGACCACGCCGCCGCGTCTGACCGATGTCGGCCCGCCGCCTGCAGAGGAGCGGGACAGCACAGGCGCGGTCGTGCTCGAGAACTCGCTGGTGCGGGCACAATGCAACAAAGCCGTTGCCGAATCGTCGACGCCCACCGGCATGGGGACCGTCGGTCGCGGTGCGTCAGGCACCACCAGCCGCGCCAGGACGCGGGCCGAACTGGCGAGTGCGCGCGAAGCGGAAGCCGCCGAGTTCTACCGGCGCGGCGCCGGCGCGCTCACCGGCCGATGACTGGACTGCACGGTCCTTTCAGCTGAGGCGGCCCGCTTCCCGTCCTGCGCCCGTTGCATGGCCTGCACGATGGTGTTGTCCCTCACCTTGCAAATGCCCATCACGCTGCTGGGCAGAGCCATCGAGAACGCGACCGACGCGTTCACCCGCGAGAGATGTGCATCGGTCTAGTCGAGGGCTGGAAGGTCGGGCAACTCTAGCGTCATGAGGCTCCAGCCTGAGCAGTGCCTGACCAAATGGCTAGGTAAAAGCCACTGCGTCCGCCGCAGGCATCGCCCCAGAATTATCTCTTCCGTTTTGAGACGTCGAGGAGACAAGAGATGCAGATCAAAAGCCAGAAGGATTTCTTTTCCGGACTCATGTTCATCGGGGTGGGGGTCG
>JACMQP010000103.1 GCA_014376915.1 Ramlibacter sp. | reverse complement strand
CATCGTCGCCGCCGCGCTGAACTTCGTCATCGAGAAGGTCGCCTACCGGCCGCTGCGCAACAGCCCCAAGCTTGCGCCGCTGATCACCGCCATCGGCATGTCCATCCTGCTGCAGACGCTGGCCATGATCATCTGGAAGCCAAACTACAAGCCCTATCCGACACTGCTGCCGCCGGTGCCGTTCCAGATCGGCGGCGCGGTGATCACGGCGACGCAGATCATGATCCTGGGCCTGACGGCGGTGTCGCTCGCGGTACTGATGTACCTGGTGAACTACACCCGGCTGGGCCGCGCGATGCGGGCCACCGCGGAGAACCCGCGCGTCGCGGCGCTGATGGGCGTGAAGCCCGACACGGTGATTTCTGCCACCTTCATCATCGGCGCGGTGCTGGCGGCCATTGCCGGCGTGATGTACGCATCCAACTACGGCACGGTGCAGCACACCATGGGCTTCCTGCCCGGGCTGAAGGCTTTCACGGCGGCGGTGTTCGGTGGCATCGGCAACCTGGCCGGTGCCGTGATCGGCGGCATCCTGCTGGGGCTGATCGAGTCGATCGGCTCGGGCTACATCGGTTCGCTTACGGGCGGCGTGCTGGGCAGCCACTACTCCGACATCTTCGCCTTCGTCGTCCTGATCATCATGCTCACGCTGCGGCCCTCGGGGCTGCTGGGTGAGCGGGTCGCGGACCGGGCCTGACGGAGAAAACGCATCATGATGAATTTCATCAACCGCCAGAACAAGCATGTGGTGATGGCCGTGTCCGCGGCACTGCTGCTGATCCTGCCGCTGCTGCTGCAGACCCAGGGCAACGCCTGGGTCCGGATCGCCGACACGGCGTTGCTCTACGTGCTGCTGGCGCTGGGCCTGAACATCGTGGTCGGCTACGCCGGGTTGCTGGACCTGGGCTACGTTGCTTTCTATGCGCTCGGGGCGTACATGTTCGGCCTGCTGGCCTCGCCCCACCTGACCGAGAACTTTGCCGCCGTTGCCTCGATCTTCCCCAACGGGCTGCACATGCCGCTGTGGATCGTGATCCCCGCCGGCGCGGCGCTGGCGGGATTTTTCGGGATTCTGCTGGGCGCGCCCACGCTCAAGCTGCGCGGCGACTACCTGGCCATCGTGACGCTGGGTTTCGGCGAGATCATCCGCGTGTTCCTGAACAACCTGGATCATCCGGTCAACATCACCAACGGACCCAAGGGCCTGAACCAGATCGACTCGATCCATTTCTTCGGCCTCAACCTGGGCAAGCCGGCCACCGTGTTCGGCTACGAGATCGCTTCGGTCAGCCTGTATTACTACCTGTTCCTGGCGCTGGTGGTGGTCAGCGTGATCGTCTGCCACCGACTGGAGCTGTCGCGGATCGGTCGTGCCTGGATGGCGATCCGCGAAGACGAAATCGCCGCCAAGGCGATGGGCATCAACACCCGCAACATGAAGCTGCTGGCGTTCGGCATGGGCGCCACCTTCGGCGGCGTCGCCGGCTCGATGTTCGGCGCTTTCCAGGGGTTCGTTTCGCCCGAGTCGTTCAGCCTGATGGAGTCGGTGATGATCGTCGCGATGGTGGTGCTGGGCGGCATCGGCCACCTGCCCGGCGTGATCCTGGGTGCGGTGCTGCTGTCCGCGCTGCCCGAAGTGCTGCGCTACGTCGCCGGGCCGCTGCAGGCGATGACCGGGGGCCGGCTCGACTCCGCCATCCTGCGCCAGCTGCTGATCGCGCTGGCCATGATCTCCGTGATGCTGATCCGGCCGCGCGGCCTGTGGCCGGCGCCGACCCACGGCAAGTCGCTGCAGAACAGCAAAGCGCCGCCACCGGGCGCGCCCGGCAGCACGGCGTTGAATTAGTCGGAACACGAACATGGCAGAAACAGTTCTTCGCGTCGCCGGCATTTCCAAACGGTTCGGCGGCTTGCAGGCGCTCTCCGATGTTGGCATCAGCATCGAGCGCGGCCAGGTCTACGGACTGATCGGCCCCAACGGCGCCGGCAAGACCACCTTCTTCAACGTCATCACCGGCCTTTACGCGCCCGACAGCGGCACCTTCGAGCTGGCCGGCAAGCCGTACAAGCCGAGCGCCGTGCATGAAGTGGCCAAGGCCGGCATCGCGCGTACCTTCCAGAACATCCGCCTGTTCGCCGACATGACGGCGCTTGAGAACGTGATGGTCGGCCGCCACATCCGCACCAATTCCGGGCTGCTGGGCGCGATCTTCCGCACGCCTGGCTTCAAGGCGGAGGAACTGGCGATCGCCACGCGGGCGCAAGAACTACTCGAGTACGTCGGCATCGGCAAGTTCGCCGACTACAAGGCGCGCACGCTGTCGTATGGCGACCAGCGCCGGCTTGAGATCGCCCGGGCGCTGGCGACCGATCCGCAGCTGATCGCGCTGGACGAGCCGGCCGCCGGCATGAACGCCACCGAGAAAGTGATGCTGCGCCAGCTGATCGACCAGATCCGCAAGGACAACCGCACCATCTTGCTGATCGAGCACGACGTAAAACTGGTGATGGGCCTGTGCGACCGGGTGACGGTGCTCGATTACGGCAAGCAGATCGCCGAAGGCACACCCGCAGAGGTGCAGAAAAACGAAAAGGTGATCGAGGCTTACCTCGGCACCAGCGGTCACTAGGGCTTGAACATGGCAGAGATTCTTCTGGAAGTGCGCGGATTGAAAGTGGCCTACGGCGGCATCCAGGCCGTCAAGGGCGTGGACTTCGAGGTGCGTGAGGGCGAGCTGGTGTCGCTGATCGGCTCCAACGGCGCTGGCAAGACGACGACGATGAAGGCCATTACCGGCAGCCTGCCGTTCGTCGATGGCGACATCAAATACCTGGGAAAGAGCATCCGCGGCAAGGGCGCCTGGGACCTGGTGCGCCAGGGCCTGGCCATGGTGCCGGAAGGGCGCGGCGTCTTCACCCGCATGTCGATTATCGAGAACCTGCAGATGGGCGCGCACATCCGCAACGACAAGCCGGAAATCGCCAAGGACATGGAGAAGGTCTTCACGGTCTTTCCACGGCTGCGCGAGCGCAAGGACCAGTTGGCCGGCACCATGTCGGGCGGCGAGCAGCAGATGCTGGCGATGGGACGGGCGCTGATGAGCCGGCCCAAGGTGCTGCTGATGGACGAGCCGTCGATGGGACTGTCGCCGATCATGGTCGACAAGATCTTCGAAGTGGTGAAGGAGGTCTACGAGCAGGGCGTCACCATCCTGCTGGTGGAGCAGAACGCCAGCCGCGCGTTGCAGATCGCCAACCGGGCCTACGTGATGGAGTCGGGCCTGATCACCATGAGCGGCGACGCCAGGCACATGTTGAGCGACCCGAAGGTGCGGGCGGCTTACCTCGGGGAATAAGCGACGGGGCGCTGGATTCCGCCCCTAGTACTTGTACTGCAGCCCCAGGCTGGTCGAACGCACCGCGTCGCGGCTGCTGCCGGCGAACTGGAAGTCATGGCTGTCCCAAGCCAACGTTGCCGACAGGCGCGGTGTGAAGTCGTAGCTGACGCCAGCGCCGTACGAAAGGCCGAACCCGCGATCCGAACCATTGTTCACGCCGCTTCCCAGCAGGGCAGAGGTTTCGGTGCGGCCATAGGTCGTACCAATCTTGCCGAACACGCCGATCGATTGCCAGATCGGCGCCTTGCCGACCAGGCTCAGATTCAGTCCCTGGGCCTTCGTGGTGCCGGCGCCGCGGCTGATGCGGCCCATATCGATGTAAGCCAGTTCCACCCCCCAGAAGTTGCCGACCATGTTGCCGGCGGAGATCT
>JACMQP010000564.1 GCA_014376915.1 Ramlibacter sp. | reverse complement strand
GGTGCCACCGCCGAAGGCTTGAAGGTGGAGGTGAACGGCGTGGACATCAGCGCCGCCTTCGCGACCCGCAGCGACGGCCGCATCACCGGTCTGGTGAGCGGGATGAAGGTCGGCGAAAACCTCGTGTCCGCCAGCACGAACAGCGCCGCTGCGGCCGTGCTGACAGTGACCAACCACGACCGGGGCGGCCCGGTCTACAGCGGCGCGCAGCCGACACCGTTTGTCTGCGCCACCCCCACGCCGCTGGGCACGACAGGCACCGTGCCGGCGACCAACGCCAGTGGCCTCGGCACGGCGGCGACCGACGCCAAATGCAATATCGCCACCGAGACCAAGCTCTACTACCGCACCACCACCGCCGGCTGCAGCTTCGCCCTGCCCGACCCGAGCCCCTCGGTCCCCTTCACCGCGGCGGCACCGGCCACCAGCGCCACGCCGCCGGCCAACCCCTGCTTCAAGCCCTACACCGTCGGCGCGACCGCACCGGCCGACCTGGCCACCGCGACGACCGACGGCGGCGCGACGGTGCCCTACATCGTGCGCGTCGAGCGCGGCACGATGAATCGCGGCATCTACGACATTGCCGTGCTGTTCGACCCGAGCAAGCCCTGGACGGTCTTCGCCCCGCAGGCCCAGTGGAACGGCAAGCTGCTCTACAACTTCGGCGCCAGCACCGGCCAGCCGCGCCGCCAGCTGCGCCCGGCGACCGCCTGGACCGATGACCGCGCGCTGTCGCGCGGCTATATGGTCATCAACAACAGCATGACCGACTCGCTGCAGAACTCCAACCGGGTGATGATGAGCGAGACGGTGATGATGATGAAGGAGCATGTGGCTGAGCAGTACGGCGCGATCAAGTTCACGATGGGCAATGGCTGCTCCGGTGGCTCGATCAACAGCAATATGAATGCGTCCATCAACCCGGGCCTGCTGGACGGCATCACCGTCTCCTGCGCCTTCCCCGATTCGGAGACGGTGACGATGGAAGTCGGCGACTGCGTCTCGCTGGTGGAGGCTTATCAGAAGCCGCAGTGGCTGGCGCTGATGACGACCGCCGGCTACAGCAGCACGCAGATCAACGCGCGCAAGACGGCGATCAACGGCCACCTCGACCAGAGCGCCTGCCACGGCTGGTACAACTTCTTCGGCAGCAATGCCAAGGCGGGCGTGTACTCTCAACGGACGGTGCCGGCGGCCAACAACGACAGCGGCGTGATCGTGCAGTCGGCCACGGCGACGAACAACTGCCAGCTGCCGGCCAGCCAGGTTTACGACCCGGTGGGCAACCCGAACGGCGCGCGCTGCAATGCCTGGTCCTGGGCTGAATCGATCTGGGGCAAGGTGGCAGGCTCGGTGCAGGCGCGCGACACGCGTGACAACACCGGCATCCAGTACGGTCTCAAGGCGCTGCTCAGCGGCGCGATCAGCGGTGAGGAGTTCGTCACCCTGAACGAGCTGGTCGGTGGCAGCGACCACGACACCAACCTGACCGCCGCCCGCTCACAGGCCGACCGCGAGGCGCTCGACATCGCCTACCGTTCGGGCATCGTGATGAGCGGCGCCCAACTGGCGAAGACGGCCATCATCGACATGCGCGGCTACGACGATTCCGTCATCAACCTGCCGCCGGGCTTTGCCGGCATTCCGCCGGCCGCACTGCAGGGTGTGGCGCTGTTCGGCATCCACCAGCAATGGCGCAGTTTCGCGATCCGCGACCGGCTGGACCGCGACGGCGGCGGCCATGCCAATCAGGTGATGTGGCGCTTCGGCCGCAGTGGTTTCTCGGCCCCGGCCGCGCTGGCCAACGACGCGTTCCTCACGATGGACAGCTGGCTGACCACGCTGAAGGCCGACACCACCACGGCGACGATCGAGCAGAAGGTGCGAACGGCCCGTCCGGCCAGCGCCACCGACTACTGCCTGCTCAGCAGCGACGCGACGCAGTCGATCAAAGTGACCGACAAGGCCGCCTGCGATGCCGACCTCTACTTGGCCGTGCGCAGCTCGCCGCGTCAGGTGGCCGGCGGCCCGCGCAGCGAGGACATCCTCAAATGCCAGCTGCGTCCGGTCGATGCCATCGAGTACGGCGCTCGGCTGAGCGCACCGCAACTGAGCCGCCTGAACGCGGTCTTCAGCGGCGGCGTGTGCGACTGGACCAAGGCCGGCGTCGGCCAGCAGGCGGCCATCAGCCCGCTGGACTTCTCGGCCGGCGCCGGCGGTGTGCCGTTCGCGACGGCACCGGTGTCCAAGCCGAAGTGAAGCCGGGGCTGCGCCGCCGTGCTCTGACCCGGCGGCGCAGCCTTGACGCCTGAATGAACTGACCTTGACTGCCCCCGCCCCGCTCGCCCATCTTGCCCACTGGCCGCCGGGCTTGCCGTTGCACCTGAGCCCGCCGCAAACCCATCTCTTTTTCAATGTCGAGGTGTCGGCCGCGCGCTATCCCGACAAGCCCTTCATCGTGTTCTACGACACGGTGATCAGCTTTGCCGAGTTCAAGCGCGACACCGAACGCATCGCTGGCTTCCTGCAGCAGGAATGCGGCGTGCGGGCCGGCGACCGCGTGCTGCTCTACATGCAGAACAGCCCGCAGTGGGTGCTGGCCTTCTACGCCATCCTGCGCGCGAATGCGGTCGTGGTGCCGGTCAACCCGATGAACCGGGCCGAGGAACTGCGCCACTGCATCGCCGACAGCGGCGCGCGCACGGCGTTTGTCGCCCAGGACCTGTTGCCGCAGTTGCCGCAGTTGGCGCAGTTACAGCCGCTGGTCGGCAGTGCCGATGGTGAACCCAGCCTGCAGCACCTGGTCGTGGCGACCTACAGCGACTATCTCCGTGCGACGCCGACGTTTGCAGTCCCTGATTTCATCCGCGCGCCGGCGGTCCCGACGGAGGCCCCCGGCGTGGTCGGCTGGCAGCAGATGATGGCCCGTGCGCACGCGCCCGGCCCGCTCACGACCGGCCCCGATGACCTGTGCGTGATGCCCTACACCTCGGGCACCACGGGCCAGCCCAAGGGCTGCATGCACACGCATCGCAGCGTGATGAACACGGCGGTCGGCGGCATCAACTGGTTTGCGCGCACGCAGGACGCGGTGTATCTGTCCGTCCTGCCCTTCTTTCACGTCACCGGCCTGTCGGGCAGCCTGAACGGGCCGCTCTTCATCGGCGCCACCATCGTGATCCTGCCGCGCTGGGACCGCGAGGCGGCGGCGCTTTGCATCGAGCGCTACCGCGTGACGGTGTGGCAGACGATTTCCACGATGCTGATCGATTTCCTGGCCAATCCCCGGTTGGCCGACCACGACCTCGGCAGCCTGGCCGGCATTCGCGGCGGCGGCGCGGCCATGCCCGAGGCCATCTGCGCCAAGCTGAAGGCGCTGACGGGGTTGGACTACGTCGAGGGCTACGGCATGTCGGAAACCATGGCCGCCACCCACATCAACCCGCCGCAGCGACCCAAGGCGCAGTGCCTGGGCATTCCGGTTTTCGATGTCGACGCACGGGTCGTGGACCCGCTCACGCTGGCGCCCGTCGCGCCAGGCGAATCCGGCGAGATCCTGATTCACGGCCCACAGCTGATGCTGGGCTACTGGCGGCAGCCCGAGGCCACGCAGCAGGCCTTCGTCGAGATCGAGGGCAAGCGTTTCCTGCGCACCGGCGATCTCGGCCGCATTGATGGCGACGGCTACTTCTTCATGACCGACCGGCTCAAGCGGATGATCAATGTGTCGGGCTTCAAGGTCTGGCCGGCCGAGGTGGAAGCGCTGATGTACCACCACCCGGCGATCCAGGAAGCCTGCGTGATCGGCGTGCCCGATGAGCGCCGCGGCGAGACGGTCAAGGCGCTGGTGGTGCTGAAACCCGGCGCCACCGCCTGCGCGCAGGACATCATCGACTGGGCGCATGCGCACATGGCCGCCTACAAGAGCCCGCACTTGGTCGAGTTCGTCGCCGCGCTGCCCAAATCGGGCAGCGGCAAGGTGATGTGGCGCGCGCTGCAGGAGCAGGCAGCCGCCAACAATCCCGACCCCAACGACAACCATGACGGAGACGACAAACCATGACCCCAACGAGAAACTCCACGCGCCGCAGCCTGCTGCTGGCCGCCACCACCGCCGCTGCCGCAGCACTCGTCCCCTGGGGCGCCGCCCACGCGCAGGCCTACCCGAACAAGCCGGTCAATCTGATCGTGCCCTGGCCGGCCGGCGGCTCGACCGATCGCCATCTGCGCGCGCTGTCGGAGCT
>JACMQP010000102.1 GCA_014376915.1 Ramlibacter sp. | reverse complement strand
TCGATCGGCCGGCCGGCCGATGTGCGGGCCTACCAGGTCGACGTCACCGACTCCGAAAGTGTGGCCGACGCCTTCGCGCAGACCGGCAGCCACCTTGGCGTGCCGACCATCGTCGTCAACAATGCCGGCAACGTGGTGCGCGGCCCCAGCCTGGACGTGAAGGAGGCCGACTGGAACGCAGTGGTGGACGTCAACCTTTCGGGCGTGTTCCGGGTGGCGCAGGCGGCCGCGCGGACGCTGATCCGGGCCGGCCAGCCGGGCAGCATCGTCAACATCGCATCGATCCTGGGCCTGCGCGTGCGCTCCCAGGTCGCGTCCTATGCGGCGACCAAGGCGGCGGTGGTGCAGCTGACCAAGGCGCTGGCGCTGGAATGGGCCGGGCACGGCATCCGCGTCAACGCGCTTGCGCCTGGCTATTTCGAGACCGAGATCAACCGCGAGCTGCTGCGCTCGCCGGCTGGCCAGGCGATCGTCGCGCGGGTGCCGCAACAGCGCGTCGGCCAGCTGGCGGAACTGGACGGGCCGCTGCTGCTGCTGGCTTCCGACGCGTCGTCGTACATGACCGGCTCGGTGATCGCCGTGGACGGCGGCCACCTGGTGAACACGCTCTGAGCGCCCCGCTCACGCCAGGCTGAACGCGCGCCGGAAGGCGTCGCAGAACTGCGGCGTGCCGCTGAGTGTCAGGCTGAGCGTGATCCGCGGCGCGCCGGTGGGGCCCGGCTGCAGCTGCAACCGGCCTGCCTGGAGGTCGTAGCGCACGTCCAGCGTGGTCGCCACTTCCTGCACGCCCTGCAATTCGAAGTCCCAGTCGCCGCCCTCGTCCACCGCGCCGCGCTGGCCTGGGAAGGCGTTGTGGGCCCAGTGCAGCACCCGCTGCACTTCCTCCTGCAGCGCGGGCAGTTGCGCCAGCGCCGCCGAAGCCATCGCGTCGAAGCTGCCGTGGCCGTCCGCGTCCTCGCTGAAGTCGAAATCAAGGTAGGCGAGCTGCATGGTGAAGGGGCGATGCGATTGCGGTGACTACACTCGGTGGATCTTCTCACCAGCGAGCGTACCCGCAGCGATGGAATTGCTTTTTCTGGCGACGCTTGTCGCCTTCTCCACCTGGCTGGCCAGGACCCGTGATCAGAGCCAGCGCATTGCCGCGCTGTCCAGCCACCTGGGCAACTACCAGATCGAAAAACACATGGAGACGCTGACCCAGGGCTACCTGCGCGCGCTGGCCGAAGAGGACGCCCAGCGGCGCGAGCAGATCTTCAACCTGCTGCGCACGACCGAGCAGGCGCTGGGCAGCCAGTTCGAGCGCTTCGCCGCCGGCTTCGCCCGGGTGGACGAGACGCAGGCGCGCGTCTCCACCCTGCCGGTGGGCCTGCCGTTCGCGGCGCGGTGGCTGCCGGCCGCAACCTTCGACATGCGCGAGGCGCTGGCCATCCACGCGCGCGGCATCAGCCGCGCCGTGGACGATGCCAGCCATGTTTCGCAGCGCGCCAAGGCCTACACCCTGTCGGCCGAAATGTTCCTGATGCAGCACACCTGCCACTGGTACTGCAAGTCCCGCACGATCGCCTCGGCCCGGATGCTGGCACGCCACAAGACGTCGTACGAACAGCTCGTCGCGGCCGTGTCGCCGGCCACGCGTGCCAGCTACTGCAAGCTGGTCGGGCGCAGCTAGTTCAGCGGGCGGCGCGTGCTGCCCATGGGGCCAGGCTGAAGAGCACCAGCCGCCCGACGTCCTACGGCTGCCAGCCGCCAGCCAGCAGCCGGGGCAGGTGCTCCAGGTCCGCCACCACCATCGCCGCCCCGGCCTGCCGCAATGCTTGCGGCGCGTCGTGCCCGGCTTCGGGCGGGCTGTAGCCGAACACGGTGGCACCCGCCGCGACGCCTGCACGCACGCCGGTGACGGTGTCCTCGACCACGGCGCAACGGCCCGGATGGATGCCGACCGCTGCGGCCGCGGCGAGGTACACGTCTGGAAACGGCTTGGACCGCGGCAGGTCGTGGCCGCTGAAGATGCGGCCTTCGAACCAGTGCATCAGGCCGACCTTTTCCAGCTGCAGCCTCACCTTGAACAGGTCGGCCCCGGAGGCGCAGGCGATGCGGCCGTCGAAGTGCGCGTGCAGCGTCTCGACCGCTGCAGGGGCGTTGCGGATCGCGACCAGGTCGCGCTCCAGGCCGGTGTTGCGGCGCTCGCGAAAGCGCGCCAGCCACGCGTCGGTCACCGGCTGCCCGGTGTTGGCCTCGATGATCGCCGCCTCGTCCCTGACGGCCTTGCCGACGAACAGGCGCATGCATTCCTGCGGCGTCAGCACCCAGCCGCGCTCTTCCAGCATGTCGCGCAGCACGCCGTTGGTGATCGGCTCGCTGTCCACCAGCACGCCGTCGCAGTCGAACAGCACGGCGTCGAATCGGCTCGAGGTCAAAGCATCTCTCCATCGAAGTAAAGCCAGCGGCCATTGTCCTTGACGAAGCGGCTGCGTTCGTGGAGTCGCACGGCCTTGCCACCGGGCTCGCGGCAGCGCGCGACGAACTCCACCTCGGCATGCGACGGGTCGGTGAGCTTGCGGCTGCGCACGTCCAGGCCCAGCCATTTGGTGACCGGGTCGAGCTGGAGATCGATGGGGCGGTGTTCCGGATGCCATGTTGCGAGCAGGTAGTCCCGGTCCAACCGGACGAAGGCCGTGTAGCGCGAACGCATGAGGGACTCGGCGTCCGGGGCCGGCGTGTCCGTGCCGAGGTAACGGCCGCAGCATTGCGCCAGCTGCAACGGCTTGCCACAGGGGCAGCCAGGCGGGCTCATGCCTTGGCCTGCAGTTGGGCGCACAGCCCCGCAAGCGGCATTGCCTGAACAGTTCGCCGCCCGGCCATTACCGCGGCAGGTCGATTTCGGCCAGCAGGACAGGGCAGAGGCGGCGGTCAAACATTCTTGCAACGATGGATATTCATCCCATGAATCGGGAGGATGATTCGCCCGGCAGGGGACGCCCGGCGAGATGGCCGGGGTCGGTGCCCCGTCACACGAGTTCCAGCGCGATGGCCGTCGCCTCGCCGCCGCCGATGCACAGCGTGGCGACGCCGCGCTTGCCGCCGCGAGCCTTGAGCGCGTGCATCAGCGTGACCACGATACGCGCGCCAGATGCGCCGATCGGATGGCCGAGCGCGCAGGCACCGCCGTTGACGTTGACGATGTCGTGCGCGATATTCAGTTCCACCATCAGCGCCATCGGCACCACGGCGAAAGCCTCGTTCACTTCCCACAGGTCGACGTCGGCCGCCTTCCAGCCGGCCTTGGCCAGCAACTTATGGGTGGCTCCCACCGGTGCGGTCGTGAACCAGTGCGGTTCCTGCGCGTGCATGGCGTGTGCCACGATGCGCGCCAGCGGCTTGACGCCCAGCCGCTGCGCTGTGCTTTCCTTCATCATCACCAGCGCCGCGGCGCCGTCGTTGATGCTGGAGCTTGAGGCGGCGGTGATGGTGCCGTCCTTCTTGAACGCCGGCTTCAGGGTGGCGATCTTGTCCAGCTTGAACTTGGCCGGGCCCTCGTCGATGGAAACCACGCGCTCGCCGGCGCGGTCCTTCACTGGCACCGGCGTGATCTCGGCGGCGAACGCGCCGGACTCCGTGGCGGCCTTGGCACGCTTGACGCTCGCGGTGGCGAACGCGTCCTGCGCCTCGCGGCTGAAGTTGTACTTCGCCGCGCATTCCTCGCCAAAGGTGCCCATCGACCGGCCGGCTTCATAGGCGTCTTCCAGGCCGTCCAGCATCATGTGGTCGTAGATCCTGTCGTGGCCCATGCGGTAGCCGCCGCGGCCCTTGAGCAGCAGGTAAGGCGCGTTGGTCATGCTCTCCATGCCGCCGGCGATCATGACTTCGTGGGTGCCTGCCAGCAGCATGTCGTTGGCGAACATCGCCGCCTTCATGCCCGAGCCGCACATCTTGGACAGCGTCACCGCGCCCGCGCTCTTGGGCAGTCCGGCCTTGAACGCGGCCTGGCGCGCCGGTGCCTGGCCCTGGCCGGCCATCAGGCAGTTGCCGAACAGCACTTCATCGACGACATCAGCGGAAATCCCGGCGCGTTCGACCGCGGCCTTGATGGCGGCGCCGCCAAGGTCGTGCGCGGCCAGCGACGAGAAGTCACCCTGGAAGCCGCCCATGGGGGTGCGGGCAGCGCCGACGATGACGATGGAATCAGGCATGGGTTGCTCCTTGAAAAGACAGATGGACCAGCTGGGCTGGATGGTGGAGGCTCGTCGGTGCGCAGGTCCAGGTCGAAATCGGCCAGCACCACCTTGTGGAACTCGTTGTCGGCGTGCATGCGTTCATCACGTCGCCTGCTGCCGCCTGAAGCGCTTTTCGCACTCATAGGGGAACACGTCGTGCACGTAGCCGGCCTGGATCCGCTCCTTGTGGGCCTGCCAGAAATCGGCGCTGAGCAGGTCGGCATGGTGCTTCATGAACACTTCCCTGACGACCGGGTTGCCGAGCAGGAACGGGGCGAAGGTTTCCGGGAACACGTCGTGCGGGCCGACCCCGTACCAGACCTCGCCGGACATCTCGTCCTCCTCGTTGCGGGCCTGCGGCACCTTGCGAAAATTGCAGTCGGTGATGTACTCGATTTCATCGTAGTCGTAGAACACCACCTTGCCGTTGCGGGTAACGCCGAAGTTCTTGAACAGCATGTCGCCGGGAAAGATGTTGGCCGCCACCAGGTCCTTGATCGCGTTGCCGTACTCGATCACCGCCTGTTCGATCTGGCCGCGCGCGTGCTGGGCGCTGACGCCGCCGTCGTCTACGCCGGCGTCGAAGGCTTCCTGCAGGTAGATGTTGAGCGGGATCATGCGGCGCTCGATGTACAGGTGCTTGACGATCACCTCTTCTCGGCCATCGCCGTCCCGGTCGGAAACCTCCAGCTGGCTGGGCGCGAACTTGCGGATCTCCTCGATCAGCTCATCCTCGAACCGGTCGCGCGCAAATGCGACTTCACTGTACTCCAGCGTGTCGGCCATGCGGCCGACCCGGTCGTGCTGCTTGACCAGCAGGTACTTGCCCTTGATCTTCTCGCGCGTGGTGTCCTTGGGCGGCGGGTAGAAGTCCTTGATCAGCTTGAAGACGTAGGGAAACGACGGCAGGTCGAACACCAGCATCACCATGCCCTTGATGCCCGGCGCGATCCGGAACTTGTCGCTCGAATGCCGCAGGTGATACAGGAAGTCGCGGTAGAACAGCGTCTTGCCCTGCTTGGCCAGCCCGAGCGCGTTGTACAGCTCGTTGCGCGGCTTGCGCGGCATCAGCGAGCGCAGGAACTGCACGTAGGCGCTGGGCACGCCCATGTCCACCATGAAGTAGGCGCGGGCGAAACTGAACAGCGCCTGCAGGTCGTCCTCGCCGAACAGGAAGGCGTCGATGACCAGCTTGCCGGATTTGTCGTGCAGGATCGGCAGGGCGAACGGAACCTCGTTGAAGCCGTTGATGATCTTGCCGACCACGTAGGCGCCCTTGTTGCGGAAGAACAGGCTGGACAGCACCTGGATCTGGAAGTTGGCACGCAGCTTGACCTGGGCCAGGCGCGCGCTCATCGCCTGCAGCACGAAGCCGGCGTCACGCTCCAGGTTGTCGAACGGCAGGTGCAGCTGGAAGTTGTCGATCATGCGCACGATGGTTTCGCGCAGCGTGTCGCGGCTCGGGTAGTAGGAGCGATAGGTCGGCGTGGCCGCGATCTCGTCGTACTCGATGTACTCGGTGCTGACCGCGGGCCGCACGAAGATGAAGTCGTTGTGGAAGTGGGTGCGGTGCAGGATCTTGGTGGTGACCGAATTGAAGAAGG
>JACMQP010000563.1 GCA_014376915.1 Ramlibacter sp. | reverse complement strand
CATCATCGGGTCGGCCAGCGCCGCGTTGAACTCGCGGTTGAGCCGCGCGATCACGGCCGCCGGCGTGCCCTTGGGCGCGGCAGCGCCGAACCACGCACTGGCTTCGTAGCCCGGCACGGTCTCGGCAACGGTCGGCACGTCTGGCAGCGCCGGCGAGCGCTCGGCGCTGGTCACGCCGAGCGCGCGAACCGATCCGGCCCGGATGTGGCCGATGATGGACGGCATGTTGTCGAACAGCACGTCCACCTGGCCACCGAGCAGGTCGGTGATGGCCGGGCCGGCACCCTTGTACGGGATGTGCTTCATGTCGACGCCGGTCATGAACTTGAACAACTCGCCCGAGAGGTGCACCGACGTGCCCGCGCCCGATGACGCCATGTTGATCTTGCCGGGGTTTTTCTTGCCGTAGTCGACGAACTCGGCGACGTTCTTCGCCGGCAAATTCTTGGTCACGGTCATCACGTTGGGAACGCGGACGATGCCGGCGACCGGCGCCAGGTCGTTGAGGAAGTTGAACGGCAGGCTCTTGTACAGCGTGGCGTTGATCGCGTTGGCCGGATTCACCAGGAAGATGGTGTAGCCGTCGGCCGGCGCCCGGATCGCCATCTCGGTGCCGATGTTGTTGCCGCCACCGGCGCGGTTCTCGATCACCACCTGCTGCCCCAACTTCGTCGAGAGGTGCTGTCCCATCAGCCGGGCCAGCAGGTCGGTCGTGCCGCCTGGCGGATAGGCCACGATCCAGCGGATCGGCTTGTTGGGATAGTCGGACTGGGCCAACGCCGGGCCGGCGAGCGCGCCGCACAGCAGCGCGGCTCCCGTGACAATTTTTTGCAGCAGCCGCATTTTGTCTCCTGGTTTGGAGCGGACAGGCTACAGGCAGCGGCAACCCAGCGTCAATCCGGGTTGACGCGACAATACTTTCCTACTGGTCGCGCACGTAGACGTGGGTGTCGACCACCGCGCTGAATTGCACGACGATGGTGATCGACGAGCCGACGTCGCAGGCTCCGCAGCCGGTGTAACTGGTCACGGTACCGCCCTGGTTGGCCCAGACGCCCTGCGCGGAGGCCGCCGATCCGATGCTGGAATTCACCACGCTGCCCGGGATATTGCCCTCGTGGTTCCTGAACAGCGTCACTTTTCCGCTGACCACTTCCCTCACCGTGAGGTCGTCATGCCAGACCGAACTGGCCGGGACCTGCGCGCCCCCTGCCGCCCCGCCGGCCGCGCCGCCTCCCGCAAGCGCGGTCGGGAAGCCGGCAGCCACCAGCGCGGCGCCCGCCTTGCTCACTGCATCCTGGGTGCCGGTTGCCAGGTCGGCCGCAACGGCGTTCCTGAAGATGGCTTCCAGCGTGGCCATCGAAGGAATGGTGCCCGCCTGCCACATCCTGGCGATCATGGTATTGAACTCGTTGACCACCTTTTGCGCATAGGCGAGCCCCGCCGGCACATCGTTGCCGGCGGCCTGTACGTCCGCCGCGCTCACGAACAGGGAGCCGAACGCGACGCAGCCGGTGGTGCTGCTGGTGCAAAGCTGCGGCGAATAGGTGGTGCCTGCAGGGGTCGGCGCTGCGCTGAAGCTCACCGCCGGCTTGGGCGGAATCACGACCGGCGCGGGTGTGGGAACAGGCGTCGGCGCGGGGGTCGGGGTGGGGACCGGCGTCGGCACGGGAGTCGGCGTCGGCGTCGGCGTCGGCGTCGGACTGGGCGTCGGCGTCGGACTGGGCGGCGGCGCGGCCCGCACTGGCGCCGCGTCGACCAGCGTGCCGGTCTGCGGATCCAGCTTGTAGTTGTCCAGCAAGCGGTCGCCGCCGGTGTTGCCACTTTGCGCCGCGACCTCACGCCCCAGCGCGATCTTGGTGTTGGCGGAATCGACCGTCGGCGGCAGCTGGGTGCTCACGTGCACGCCATCCTCGGCACGCAGCCGAGCCAGTTTCTCGGCGGTCGTCTGCGATGCGTTGACGATGGTGTCGAACGTCTGCTGGCCCAGTTGCCGGGCCACCGGAACGATCTTCGCCACCGTCTCGGTGAAGGTTGTCAGCAGGCGGCCGGCGCGATCGGACTGGCGAATGACCACGTCGGCCACCCAGCCCAGCGTCGCGGGAACGAGTTGCGCGTCGAACACGCCGGTAGTGACCTGGCAGGCGTAGTCGCGGATCACGTTGCCCAGGCCGTCGCTGTCGGTCGGGTCCATGTTGGCCGGACGCGGGCACCGGTCGGCCAGCGCCGCCAGCGGCAGCGAGGACGCGAGCAGGGTGCCGGGCACGCCCGGCATCGACGGCGGCGCGGCGGAACTCGCGGCGATGCGGGTCGGCGCGATGTCCACGCCGGTGAGCTGGTAGCTGATGGCCTTGCCGTTGGCATCCACGCCATCGAGCGCCAGCCGGTACTGGTCATTGAGGTTCAGCGACACCAGCACGCCAATGCCGTTGTAGCTGGCATCGAAGGTCTGGCCCACGGCGTTGACGAAGCTGTAGCGGAACAGGCCGGCACTCGTTTGCCGATAGGCGATCACCGACACTCCCCGCTTGTCGGTGACGACGAAGCCGATCTCCGAAGCCGGGTCCGCTGACACAAGCACGCTGCCGGCGACGGAAGCCGCGGAAGCGGTCGGCGAGGCGGACGCGGCATCCGAGCCGCCCCCACCGCAACCCGCCACCAGCATCGCGCATGCCAGCACGATGCCAAGAACCAGGCGGTGACTGCCGCCAGAACATGAGAATTTCATAAGGTGTGACGCCCTGGTTCGTTGATCGGAAAATGGCTCGCGTTGCGGTCCAGCCGCAGCGGTCCATCCTATTGGCGCAGCACAAGTCACTCCAATCACCCGTTCATGGGATGGCGGGCAACGTCGGGCGATGGCAGGTGCGCACGCCGAATCGCGCAAGGCGAGCAGTGGCGCCAGCAGGGCGACGTTGTCGATGCCCAGCTTGACCTCACGGCGCCTGCGAACGGCATCCTTGTTGAAATCGCCGCGTGCGGGCATTCTCGGTGCTGCCCCTCACTTCACAGGATCCGGACGATGACCATCGCAGCAAGCACGAAGCACATCGCACTCGCACTCGCACTGGCCGGCGCCGGCCTGATGCTGGCGCTGCAGGCGGCGCCGGTACAGGCGCAAGCGTTCAGCATCGCGCCGCCCAAGGCGTTACCGCCGGTGCCTTCGAACAAGACGCAACTGCTCTGGCTGGGACAGGCGGCCTTTCGCATCACCACGCCGGGCGGCAAGACCATCGTGATCGACCCGTGGATCACCGGTGGCACCAGGACGCCGGCGATTTACAAGACCGACCTCGGCGCGCTGGGCAAGGTCGACCTGCTGCTGGTGACGCACGCGCACGGCGACCATCTGGGCGACGCGCCGGCGCTGGCCAAAATGCACAACACCAGGCTGTATGGGCCGGGCGACATGATCGCGTCGATGAATGCGCTGGGCATCCTGCCGCCAGAGCTGACGCATCGCCTCAACAAAAGCGGCCACGTCACGCCGCTGCCCGGCATCAAGGTGACGGCGGTGGCGGCCGACCATTCGTCGGTCCTGACGTGGCCGAACGCCGCAACGGGCAAGACCGAGACGCACCCGGCCGGCGAGGCGATGGGCTACATCATCGAGCTGGAGAACGGCTTCAGAATCTGGCACATGGGCGATACCGGACTGTTCGGCGACATGAAATTCATCGCCGACCACTACCAGCCCGACCTGGTGCTGGCACCGATCGGCGGCAACTTCACCATGGACCCCGACGACGCAGCTTTCGCCATCCGCACCTGGATCAACCCCAGGAGCGTGATCGCCATTCACTACAACTCCCACCCGCAGGCGAAGGGCACGCTGGCGCAGTTCCAGGAGGCAATGAAGGGCAGCCCGGTGAAGGTGGTCCCGATGACCGAGGGACAGACCGTCGAGTTCTAGGAATCATCCCGGGATCGATTTCCTGCTCGTTTCGGCGACAACGGGCGGGCCGCCCAAAGGCGGTCCGCGCTCATGACATGGCCGGGGCCGGTGCCGGCTCCGAACCCGGTCAGCGGCCGTGGTGGCCGCGGCCCCGCTCCCGGTCCCAGTCCCGGTCGTCCGACTCGTGGTGACGATGGCGCCATTGCCATTGCCGCTGACGCCATTCGGCATCGCGGCGAGCCCATTGGTCCTGGTAGGTGTACTGGTACTGGTACACCGGCTGCGGGCGCACGTAGACCGGGGCCGGCTGGACATACACCGGCCACTGCTGCACGTAGACCGGCGCCGGCTCCACGTACATCGCGGGCGGCACCTGGACGCCGACAAAGAAGGACACGTCGCTGCGCGCGTGCGCGGCGCCGGCCACGCCCAGGACGCCCACTGCGAGGGCGGCT
>JACMQP010000562.1 GCA_014376915.1 Ramlibacter sp. | reverse complement strand
TGACGAAGTCGTTGACCTGCTTCTGCGAGATCCGGACCGATTCCACGTCCAGTGCAGCGCGATTGATGATGGCGCCGGCGGCGCGTGCGGCCTTGACGGCCACGTTGAGCATGGGATGCAGGTTGGGAGACGACATGGATTTTGGGGTAAGAGCAGGGACCGCCCGGCGATGCGGGTAGCGACAGAGAATTTTACCCTTCCTGCTGGCTCAGCGCGGCGCTGGCCCGGCCCACGGTGCTGGCGAGGTCGGGCCGCTGCTGCCTGAGCATCTCGCCGATCATCGAGCCGGCCACGATCTTGACGATGACCTTGCTGGCAGGGCACCGGCACAAAGCCGGTACGGCGCCTTGACGGGTCGCGTTTACAGGGACAATCCAGCCGGTGGAAACCCGTTTCGTCCTGATCAACACCAGCCACGCAGGCAACGTCGGCGCAGCGGCGCGGGCCATGCGTGTGATGGGTTTCGACGACCTGGTGCTGGTGGCGCCGCGCTGGAGCGACGTGCTCACGCGCGACGAAACGGTGCAGCGCGCCAGCGGCGCGCTCGACGTGCTGGAGCGGGCGCGCATCGTCGCCACGCTGGACGAGGCGCTGGAAGGCATGAGCTACCTGTGCGCCACGGCGATGACGCCGCGCGACTTCGGCCCGCCCACGTTCTCGCCGCGCGAGCACCTGGGCGCGCTCGCGCAGTCGCCGCACAGCGTCGCCTTCCTGTTCGGTTCCGAGCGCTTCGGCATGAGCAACGACGACGTCTACCGCTGCCACGCGGCGCTCACCATTCCCACCGATCCCGAATTCGGCTCGCTGAACCTCGGCGCGGCGATCCAGGTGATCGCGTACGAGTGGCGCACGGCGCTGGGGGGATTCGCCACCGATGCCGTTCGCCCGGAGCCCGTCACCCGTCTCGCCGACGCGCGTGCCGTGGCCGGCATGCTGCAGCACTGGGAGCAGTCGCTGGTGCAGATCGGCTTCCTCGATCCGGAGGCGCCCAAGAAGCTGATGCCACGCCTGAACCAGATGTTCAACCGTGCCCAACTGAGCCCTGAGGAAATCCACATCCTGCGCGGGGTGGCGAAGGCGATGGCCGAAGCGGCTTCAAAAGCAAAGCCTTAGACTGGCGATCCTCCAAGAACAACGGCCATGTTCAAGCGCATCCGCTCCGACATCCAGTGCATCCTCGACCGCGACCCCGCGGCGCGCAGCACGTGGGAAGTGCTCACCCTGTACCCGGGGCTGCATGCGCTGGTACTGCACCGGCTGGCCCACTGGTTCTGGGTCCGCGAACTGCGCTGGCTGGGGCGGTTCATCTCGCAGTTCTCGCGCTGGCTGACCGGCATCGAGATCCATCCGGGCGCGACGATCGCCGAACGGGTGTTCATCGACCACGGCATGGGCGTGGTGATTGGGGAAACCGCCGTCGTCGGTGAATGCTGCACCATCTACCAGGGGGTGACGCTGGGCGGCACGTCGTTGACCAAAGGCGCCAAGCGCCATCCGACGCTGGGCCGCAACGTGGTGGTCGGCGCCGGCGCGAAGGTGCTGGGCGGCTTCGAGGTCGGCGACAACGCGGCGATCGGCTCGAACGCAGTGGTGACCAAGGCGGTGCCTGCGGGCGCAACGGCGGTCGGCATCCCGGCCCGCATCATCCAGGCCGAGGACAGCCTGCGGCGCGAGCAGGTCGCCAACCAGATGGGGTTCTCGGCCTACGGCATCACCCAGAACGACGATCCGCTGTCGCAGGCCATGAAGAGCCTGATCGACAACGCCTCGTCGCAGGAACACCAGATCGCGCTGCTGTGGCGCGCCATCGAGCAGCTGTCGCTCAACAAGCAGGCCCAGGACTGCGTCCCGGCCGACGCCGCTCGCACCGGATGCTTCGAGGCCGAGAAGCTCACGCAGCTGGTCGGCAAGTGACACGAGCGCTGCGGCAGCCTATTTTCGGATTGCCGACTTCGGCCGGAAGGCCTTGCACACCGCGTCGTCGGTTTCCAGGTACGGGCCGCCGATGAGGTCGATGCAGTAGGGCACGGCGGCGAAGATGCCGGGCACCACTTGCGCACCGGTGGCGTCCTTCAGGCCTTCCAGCGTTTCCTGGATCGCCTTGGGCTGGCCTGGCAGGTTGATGATCAGGCTGCGGTCGCGGATCACCGCCACCTGGCGCGAGAGGATCGCCGTCGGCACGAACTTCAGGCTGATCTGCCGCATCTGCTCGCCGAAGCCCGGCATCTCCTTGTGCGCCACCGCCAGCGTCGCCTCGGGTGTGACGTCACGCAGCGCGGGGCCGGTGCCGCCGGTGGTCAGCACCAGCGAGCAGCCGGCATCGACCAGCTCGATCAGGGTTGCGCTGATGCGGTCCTGTTCGTCGGGGATCAGGCGCGCCTCGAAGGTAATCGGGTTGCGCAGAACGCGGGACAGCCAGTCCTTCAACGCGGGCAGGCCCTTGTCCTCGTAGACCCCGGTGGAGGCGCGGTCGCTGATCGACACGATGCCGATGGTGACGCTGTCGTGGCTCATTGCCGGTCTTCCTCGCCGGCGTCGGCTTTCATGCCCGTGCTGGCGCCGGCAAGCTGCTCGCGCACCAGCTGGAACAGCTCGCGCCAGGCGCGGCTGTGGCGCGGTGCCAGCCCCTGCGATTCGGCGGCCTTGTCGGGCGGATTGTCCTTGCGCGCCTGGCGGATCAGCGCGCGCAGCTGCTGGGTGTCCGTGTCTGGAAACTGCAGCATCCAGCGCGAAAGCCCGTCTTCGTCGGCGACCAGCTCGGCGCGCCATTTCTCGGCCAGGTGCAGGGCCTGCGTCTCGCGGGCCGAACCCTTGTTCTGGTCCTCGAGCGCGTCGCGTGCGGCCTGCCGCTGCTCTGGATCCAGCAGGCGCATGAGCTTGCCGACGTACTGCATCTGGCGCCGCCGACCTTCGAAGTTCGTGATGCGGCGCACCTCCGCCAGCGCATCGACGAGCTTGTCGGGCAGCGCGAGGCGCTCCATCAGGTCGGCGCGCAACGTCAGCAGTTCTTCGCCGAGCTTCTGCAGTTCGGTGCTTTCACGCTTCAGGTCTGTTCTGCTGGCTTCGGTCGTGCCCTTGAGCTCAGCCTTGAGCTCGAGGTCCAGTTCGCTGCCTTCGGCGACGAACTGGCCGCGCACGAAGTAGCCTTTTTTTGGTTTGCGTGACATGGTGGGGGTATCGGATGACGGCAGCGAATGCGGCGTCGGGTCGCAAGTATCATAGCCCCGCTATGACCCAACC
>JACMQP010000561.1 GCA_014376915.1 Ramlibacter sp. | reverse complement strand
TCCGGTCCTCTGGACGGAGATCGAGCGCCTGGCCGCGCAGGATTTGCGCAGCGCCAACGCGCAGGTTGAATTCCTGTTGCGCGAAGCACTGGCGCGACGCGGCCGGTTGCCCGCGCGCGCAGGCGATCCAGTCAAGAAGGAGCATGGACGATGAATCGCAACGCATTCCATTCACTGGCTGGGCTGGTCCTGTGCTTCGGCCTGGCCTTTGGCGCCAGCCCCGCGCGGGCCCAACTCCGGGCGTCATCCCCCGCGGAGCAGGGGCTCGATGCGGCGGCGTTCCAGGCCGTCGGGCGGATGGTCGCGGAGCGCATGACCGACGTCCAGAGCGTGGTCGTGCTGCTGCAAGGGCGCGTCGTGTACCAGTTCTACCGCGACGGCGCCCCCGACAAGCTGCGCGACCAGCAGTCGATCCAGAAAAGCGCCCTCTCGGTGCTGGCCGGCATCGCGCTCGGACAGGGCAAGCTCGCCAGCCTCGACCAGCCGGTTGTCGCGTTGCTGCCGGAATTGGCGCCGTTGAATGCCGACCCGCGTGCGGCGGTCATCACGGTGCGGCACCTGCTGACGATGACGGCGGCCTTCGACGTCAACGATGCCAGCGGCACCGCCCGCTGGCTGCCGCCGACCGAGGCCTGGGCGCGGCCACTGAAAGCGACCCCCGGCTCGAACTTCGCCTACGACAACTCCCTCATGCCAATGCTGTCGGCCGTGATCGAAAAGGCGACCGGCATGCCGATCGGCGATTACGCACGACTGCAGCTGGTCGGGCCCATGCAGTTGGCGGAGCCGGCGTACGAGCGCGGCCTGCAGCTGCGGACCCTGGACATGGCGAAGCTGGGCCAGCTGATGCTGCGCGACGGTATGTGGGACGGCAAGCAGATCGTTCCCGCGGCCTACGTGCGCGCCGCCACCGAACCGCAGAACGCGGGAGGCCCGCCCGTTGCCACGCCCTATGGCTACCTGTGGTGGGTGCGGCCGACACCGGCGCCCCGCCGGACCTTCATGGCCAGCGGTTACGGCGGGCAACTGATCTGGGTTCATCCGCCGCTCGAGATGGTGGTCGCGTTGACGTCCACGGTGTCCGCCGACAGCCAGCGGCGCGGCCACGCCGTGGAACTGCTGCGCGGCGGGCTGGTTCCCGCGGCCCAGGCCCGCAACGCCCGCCGCGATTGAAGAGGCCAGCCATGACCGATCCGCTCGCCCTCACCGCCACCGAGCTGTCTCGCGCGATCGCAGCCCGCCAGCTTTCCTGCGTGGAGCTGATGCAGGCCAGCCTCGCGCGGATCGAGGCGCTCAATCCGCGCTTCAACGCCATCGTGTCGCTGCGTGAGCCGGACGTGCTGCTGGCCGAAGCCCGCGCGCGGGACGACGCACTGGCGCGCGGCGAGCGCCTGGGCTGGATGCACGGCTTCCCGGTCGCGGTGAAGGACCTCTCCGATGCGCAGGGTCTGCCGACCACGCTGGGGTCGCCCGCCATCGGCAAGCGGCCGGCCGCGGCCGACGCGCTGTTCGTGCAGCGCATGAAGCGCGCCGGCGCGATTGTGATCGGCAAGACCAACACGCCGGAATTCGGCCTGGGCTCGCACACCTACAACCCGGTGTTCGGCGCAACGTTCAATGCATACGATCCGTCGCGTTCGGCCGGCGGCAGCAGCGGCGGCGCGGCCGTGGCGTTGGCGCTGCGGATGCTGCCGGTCGCCGATGGCAGCGACATGGGCGGCTCGCTGCGCAATCCGGCGGCGTTCAACAACGTCGTGGGCTTCCGGCCCTCGCGCGGCCGGGTGCCCGCGGTGCCGGCGGAAGACGCGTTCTTCCAGCAACTGGGCACCGAAGGCCCGATGGGCCGCAGCGTCGACGACGTCGCGCGCCTGCTGTCCACGATGGCGGGGTGGGACGACCGCGCGCCGCTCTCGCTGACGGACAGGCTGCCCGACGCCGACGCGCCGGACCCGATCGCCCGCATGCACGGCAAGCGCATCGGCTGGCTCGGGTCGATCTGGCCGGACCTGCCGCTCGAGGCCGGCGTGCTGCCGCTATGCGAGGCCGCGCTGACAAGCTTCGACGCCATCGGCTGCGTGGTCGAACCCTGCACGCTGGAGTTCTCGCGCGACCGCAACTGGAGCGCGTGGCTGCGGCTGCGCCAACTGCTGGTCGGCGGCAAGCTCGGGGCGCTGTATGCCGACCCGGGCAAGCGCGCGCTGCTCAAGCCCGAAGCGATCTGGGAGATCGAGCAGAGCCACGCGCTGACGGCGGCGCAGCTGTACCAGGCGTCTGCCAATCGCACGGCGCTGTACCACGCGTTCCGCAAGCTGTTTGAGCACTACGACTACGTGGTGGCGCCGACGGCGCAGGTCTTTCCGTTCGACGCAGCGCTCACCTGGCCGCGCAGCATCGACGGCACGGCGATGGACACCTACCACCGCTGGATGGAGATCGTCACGCCGTTCACGCTCGCGGGACTGCCGGTGGTGAGCATGCCGGTCGGCTTCAATGCCG
>JACMQP010000101.1 GCA_014376915.1 Ramlibacter sp. | reverse complement strand
GTAGTACCAGACTTCGGCCTGCCTGGCCTTCAAGGCATTCAGGATGTTGTCGCGGCTGGCCAGGAAGAAGATCTTGTTCAGGGCCTCGGCCCGCGCGGTGAAGCCGGTGACCGGCGCGTTCACCGGCAGGTAGGACGGCGCAATCCACTGCTCCAGCGTGGTCTGCGCCGACGCGTCCGGCTTGTAGTTCAGGTGGTTGGCGAACAGCGCCGCATCGGTCACGATGCGCGCGTTACCGGTGCCTCCCACCAGCGGCAGGAACGACGGGAACAGCTTGCCTTCGTCGCGCGTGTTGCCGGCCAGCACCGGGCCCTTGACGTAGTTGCCGGCGTTGATCGCGGCGATGGCATCGGCCGCCACGACCGTGCCGTCGGGAATCGGACCGGAGCCGGCGAGGCCCAGCAACGCCAGCTTGGTCAGCAAGGTGGTGAACAGCGTGGTGGAACTCTTCGCGCGCACGTAGTCGGCAATCTGGGCGCTGGTCTGGGTCGCCGCATAGGCTTGCGCCGAAGCGGTGTCGGTGGCCTTGCCGTCGGCGATCAGCAGGTTGTAGAGCAGCGCGTTGCCCTGGGCCAGATAGGTGGAGGCGGGGCTCATCGTCGGCACACTGCCCGGTGGCAGGTTGCTGGCCAGCGACAGGCCCCCGCTCAGCGGAATCGCCTTCTGGAACAGCCTGGGGTTGGCGCTGGCCATCTGCGGCGACGTCAGCAAGGCGTACACGTTCACGGCGCCGGCGGACTGGCCCATGATGGTCACGTTGCCGGGGTCGCCGCCAAACGACGAGATGTTGCGGTTGACGAATTGCAGCGCCTTGATGCTGTCCAGGATGGCGAAGTTGCCCGAGTCGGCGGCGCTGTCGCCGGTCTTGAGCTGCGGCAAGTTCAGGAAGCCGAAGATGCCGAGCCGGAAGTTGGCCGTGACCACGACCGCGTTGGCGGTCTTTGCCAGCTTGGCGCCGTCGTACACCGGGTCGGCGGTGTAGCCCGACACGTTGCTGCCGCCGTGGAAGAACACGATCACCGGCAACCCCGTCTGGTCGGTGGCCGGCCGCCAGACGTTCAGCGCCAGGCAGTCCTCGCTGCCCACCGAGGTGCCCAGCGTGGTGCCGATGGTGTCGTCGTACCGGTTGTTGCCGCCAGGCCCGTAGATGCGGCCGTACTGCACGCAGGCATTGGCGAACTGCTTGGTCGCGCGGGCGGTGGTCCACGCATCAGGGTCTGCCGGCGCCTTCCAGCGCAGCGCATCGACCGGCGCCTTGGCGAACGGGATGCCCTTCCAGGCGAAGGTGCCGGAAACGGCCGCGTCGTCGATGCCCTCGACCGGCCCGAACTGGGTGCTGCGCGTTTCGCGCGGACCGTCGCTACCGCCGCAAGCGGTCAGCGACACCGCGACCAGGAATGCCAGCGACGCGCGCCAGCAAAACGATACAAGTTTCATGGGAACCTCCGGTTATTGTCCACGCCAAGGCGAGAACAATGCACCGTTCGGGCAGCCCGCGCCCCGGGGTTTACCCAGAGACACGCCCAGGATGGCTTGCTACAGCTTCTGCGCCTGCATGAAGCGGTCGAACGTCGCCTCGGTGAACCGGAACCACAGGTTCTGGTCGGCCCTGAACTTCGCCAGGTCGGCGTAGATTTTGCCGAAGGCCGGGTTCTTGGCCGAGGTGTCGGCGTAGATCTCGTTGGAGATCTTGAACGCCTCGTTCATCATGTCGTTCGGGAACGGCCGCAGCTTGGCACCGGACGCCACCAGTTGCTTGAGCGCGATCGGGTTGCGGGCGTCGTACTTGGCCTGGAGGTCCAGATGGGCCTGCGACGCCGCGGCTTCCACGATGGCCTTGTTCTCGGCCGACAACGCGTCCCAGGCCTTCTGATTGATGAAGAAGTCCAGCTGCGCCGAGCCTTCCCAGAAACCGGGGTAGTAGTAATACGGCGCGACCTTCACGAACCCCAGCTTCTGGTCGTCGTACGGGCCGACCCACTCGGCGGCGTCGATCGTGCCCTTTTCCAGCGCGGTGTAGATCTCGCCACCCGGCAGGTTCTGCGGAACCACGCCCATGCGTTCCATGATCTTGCCGGCGAAACCGGCGATGCGGAACTTCAGGCCCTTGAGGTCCTTGGTGCTCTTGATCTCCTTGCGGAACCAGCCGCCCATCTGGGCACCAGTGTTGCCGCCGGGGAAGTTGATCATGTTGTACTTGGCGTAGAACTCGCGCATCAGCTTCAGGCCGTTTCCCTCGTACATCCAGGCCGTCATCTGCCGGCTGTTCAGGCCGAACGGAATCGCGCAGCCGAGCGTGAAGGCCTCGTCCTTGCCGAAGAAATAGTAAGGCGCCGTCTGCGCCATTTCGACCGAGCCTTGCTGCACGCCGTCGACCACGCCGAAGGCGGGCATCAGCTCGCCGGCCGCATGGGTGGAGATCTCGAACTTGCCGCCCGACATGGCCTTGACGGCCTTGGCGAATACTTCGGCACCGCCGAACAGCGTGTCCAGCGACTTCGGGAAGCTCGATGCCAGGCGCCAGCGCACCGCGGCCTGCGCGTGGACTGCCGGCGCGATGCCGGTGGCGAGTACGCCGGCGATGCCAGCGTTCTTGATGACGGAACGACGATCCATGATGGGACTCCGGGAGACTTGGGAAAGGCAGGAATGATAGCGCCGCCGCGCTGTCTAGAACTAAAGCTTGTGCGGCTGCAAGGCGGTCGAACCAGCCGACGCCGGGACGAAAAAAAGCCGCACGGGGCGCGGCTTTTGGGGGAACGCGAAGCCTTACAGCTTCTGCGCTTGCATGAAGCGGTCGAAGGTGGCTTCGGTGAAGCGGAACCACAGGTTCTGCTCGGCCCGGAACTTGCTGAAATCGGCGTAGATCTTTTTCCAGCTTTCGTTCTTGGTGTTCAGTTCCTCGTACAGCTCCATGGCCGCCTTGAAAGAGGCGTTCATCATGTCCTGCGGAAACGGCCGCAGCTTGGTGCCCGCGCCCACCAGCTGCTTGAGCGCGCCGGGGTTGACGGCGTCGTAGCGGGCCTGCATGGTGACGTGCGCCTGCATCGCAGCCGCCTCGACGATCGCCTTGTTCTCGGCCGACAGCGCATCGAAAGCCTTCTGGTTGAAGAAGAAGTCCAGTTCGGGGCCGCCCTCCCACCAGCCGGGGTAGTAGTAGTACGGAGCGACCTTGGCGAAGCCGAGCTTCTGGTCGTCGTACGGTCCCACCCACTCGGCGGCGTCGATGGTGCCCTTTTCCAGTGCCGGATAGATGTCGCCGCCCGGGATGTTCTGCGGCACGCCGCCGATGCGCTCGATCACCTTGCCGCCGAAGCCGCCGATACGGAACTTCAGGCCCTTGATGTCGGCAACGCTCTTGATCTCCTTGCGGAACCAGCCGCCCATCTGGGCGCCGGTGTTGCCGCCCAGGAAGTTGATCATGTTGTAGCCGGAATAGAACTCGCGCATCAGCTTCAGGCCGTTGCCTTCGAGCATCCAGGCAGTCATCTGACGGCTGTTCAGGCCGAACGGAATCGCGCAGCCGAGCGCGAAGCACTCGTTCTTGCCGAAGAAGTAGTAAGGCGCGGTGTGGGCGCCCTCGATCGATCCTTGCTGAACGCCGTCCACGACGCCGAAGGCAGGCATCAGTTCGCCGGCCGCATGCACCGACACCTCGAACTTGCCGCCCGACATGGCCCGCACGGCCTTGGCGAAGGTCTCCGCTCCGCCGAAGATGGTGTCCAGCGATTTCGGGAAACTCGACGCGATACGCCAGCGGATGGCCGCCTGCGCGTGCACCGCCGGGGCGATGCCGGTGGCCAGAACGCCTGCGATGCCTGCGTTTTTGATGATTGAACGACGATCCATGGGTGTGCTCCTCAGACTTTGGAAGGAAGGACTGCCGCTTCGACACCGATACGAAAGTGTCAACCGGCAGCCGCTCATTCTAGGAATGCGCACACTTTGGTAGTCAGGGGTTTTCCCTTGAGATTTGCGGGGGCGAACCCCCGAGAAAGTCGCTTACCCGACGATCTTGAGCGCGGGCGCGGAACGCTCCACCAGCGCCGCGAAACGCGCGCGCACCGCAGCCTCGATGCCGGCCGCGTCCAGCCCCTGCAGGGCGAGCAGCGCCGCGTGGTCGCCGTGCTCGACGAATTCATCGCGCAGCCCCAGTTGCAGCAGCGGCTTGACGATCGCCGCGGCGTTCAGCGCCTCGCCCACGGCGCTGCCCGCGCCACCCATGATCGCGCCCTCTTCGACCGTCACCAGCGCTTCGTGCTGCTGCGCGATGGACAGCAGCAGCTCGGTGTCCAGCGGCTTGGCCCAGCGCATGTTCACCACCGTGGCACCGAGCCGCACGGCCGCCTGCAGCGCCGGATAGAGCAGTGTGCCGAAGGCCAGGATGGCGACGCCCTTGCAGGCCTCGTCGGGCGCGCCAGAGCGCCAGCGACGCACTTCGCCCTTGCCGAACGGCAGCGGCTGCAGGCCGGGCTCCACCGCCACGCCGGCGCCGGCGCCGCGCGGATAGCGCACCGCCACCGGATGGTCGTGCCCGAACGCGGTGGTCAGCAGCTTGCGGCATTCATTCTCGTCGGCCGGACAGGCCAGGCTCATGTTCGGAATGCAGCGCAGGAAGGGGATGTCGTAGGCGCCCGCATGGGTCGAGCCGTCGGCGCCCACCAGGCCGGCGCGGTCGAGTGCGAACACCACCGGCAGATCCTGGATCGCGACGTCGTGAATCAGCTGGTCGTAGCCGCGTTGCAGGAAAGTGGAATAGATCGCCACCACCGGCTTCAGGCCCTCGGTCGCCATCCCGGCCGCAAACGTCACGGCGTGCTGCTCCGCGATGCCGACGTCGTAACAGCGGTCGGGGAAACGCTGCTCGAATTCGACCATGCCCGAGCCGATGAGCATCGCCGGCGTGATGCCGACCAGCCGCGAGTCCTGCGTCGCCATGTCGCACAGCCACTGACCGAACACCTGGGTGAAGGTGGGTTTGGAGACAGTGCTGGACGTGACCAGGCCCACCGCCGGGTCGAACTTGCCCGGCCCGTGGTAGGCCACCGGATCGGCCTCGGCCAGCTTGTAGCCCTGGCCCTTCTTGGTCACCACATGCAGGAACTGCGGGCCCTTGAGGTGCTTGATGTTCTCCAGCGTCGGAATCAGCGAATCGAGGTCGTGGCCATCGATCGGGCCGATGTAGTTGAAACCGAATTTCTCGAACAGCGTGGCCGGCACGACCATGCCCTTGGCGTGTTCTTCTAGGCGCCTGGCCAACTCAAAAAGGGGTGGAGCACCTTTGAGCACGGTCTTGCCCGCGTTCTTGGCGGCGGTGTAAAACCGCCCGCTCATCAACTGCGCTAAGTAGCGATTCAGCGCACCCACGGGCGGGCTGATGCTCATGTCGTTGTCGTTAAGGATGACTAGCAAGTTGCAAGCCGATACGCCGGCATTGTTCAGCGCCTCAAACGCCATGCCAGCCGTCATCGCGCCATCGCCAATT
>JACMQP010000100.1 GCA_014376915.1 Ramlibacter sp. | reverse complement strand
CTACACCGAGCAGCACCTGGTGACCAACGGCGCCAGCGAATTGCTCGCCATCGTGTTCGGCGACGCCGGCCAGCATGCCCGCAGCGCGTTCGGCGTCGCCCAGATTCCGATGGGCGCTTGCGTCGAGATCGAGATGATCGCCGAGGTGGCCTGACAGTCATTCCCGCGCAGGCGGAAATCCAGGGCGTCCATGGGAGAAAGCTCTGGGTCCCCGCCCGCCGTCTCCGCGGGGGCAGGCTTCTGGGCCCCACCAGAGCGCCAGGCGGGCCGCTCAAAACAGCCTCCAGGTCGTTGGCACTAAACACCTCTCAGCGCAGCAGTCGATTCCGTCGCTGAGGGAACAGCATCGTGGCGTGCAGCCATGGATCCGAGTGCCCGGATCAAGTCCGTCGCAGGCTCTGCCCGGACTGGCGCCCTCTGCGTCCCTCAGCCGCCCAGCACCAGCGCCGCGCCCTTCTCCCCGATCATGATGGTGGCCGCGTTGGTGTTGGTGGACACCATCGTCGGCATCACAGAAGCGTCGATCACGCGCAGGCGCTCGATGCCGCGCACCCGCAACTGCGGGTCAACCACCGAGGCCGCATCGCCGCCCATGCGGCAGGTGCCGACGGGATGGAACACGGTGCCGCCCTTGTTGCGGGCAAAACTTTCCAGCGCCGCATCGCCCTGCGCGGCGTTGCCGGGCAAGTACTCGTCGTCGGTGACCAGGTCGCGGAACGAAGGCTGGCGGTAGATGTCGCGCAGCATCTTCAATCCCGACACCAGAACCTTGGCATCGCGCTGGTCGGTGAGGTAGTTGGAGACGATGCGCGGCGCCTGCAGCGGGTCGGCGCCGCCGATGCGCACCGTGCCGCGCGACAGCGGCCGGCACTGCGCGGCCGATGCCGAGAAGCCGGAGAAGCGATGCAGCGGATCGCCTGGCTTGTCCACCGACAGCGGCATGACGTTGAGCAGCAGGTCCGGCCGGCCGCCTTCGGCATCAGGGCTGCATACCATGCCGCCGACCTGGCCGGCGCCGACGGTGAGCGGGCCGCGCTGGCCGAACAGCCACTGCGCACCCATCGTGGCCAGGCCCCAGGGATTGCGCACCTGATCGTTCAGCGACATGCGGTGCTTGAGCTTGACGATGACACGGGCCTGGTAATGGTCCTGCAGGTTCTCGCCGACCTGGGGCGCGTCGGCCTGCACCGCGATGCCGTGCTCGCGCAGCAGATCCGGTGGGCCGACACCGGACAGTTGCAGCAGCTGCGGCGACTGCAGCGCGCCGGCGGCCAGCAGCACTTCGCCGTCGGCGCGCGCCGTCTGCAGCGCGCCGTCCTTCAGCCACTCCACGCCGGTCGCACGCCCTTGTTCGATCAGGACGCGGGTGACATGGACGCCGGTCAGCACCGTCAGATTGGGACGTGAGCGCGCCGGCGCGAGGAAAGCCGTGGCCGCATCGCAGCGCCAATGGCCGCGCAGCGTCAGCTGGTAGGCGCCCAGGCCCTCGGTGCGCCCGCCGTTGAAATCGGGATTGAGGCCGTGACCGGCCTCGACGCCGGCCTCGATCCAGGCGCTGCAATACGGATGGTCGTTGCGCAGATCCGAGACGCACAGCTCCCCAGTCCCGCCGTGGTACTCGCTCTCGCCGCCCTGATAGCGCTCCGACCTTTTGAAGTAGGGCAGGACGTCGCGATAGCCCCAGCCCTCGGCGCCGAGCTGCGACCAGTCGTCGAAATCGGCGTGCTGGCCGCGGATGTAGAGCAAGCCGTTGATCGCACTGGAGCCGCCCAGCACCCGGCCGCGCGGCCAGGTGATGGCGCGGTTGCCCGTGGCTTCCTGCGGCTCCAGCGGAAACTGCCAGGAAAAGCGCTGGTCGTAGATGGTTCGGAAGTAGCCGATCGGCAGCCGCAGCCAGAAATTGCCGCCCTCTCCGCCCGCCTCCAGCACCAGCACCCGGCATCGCGGGTCGGCGCTCAGGCGGTTGGCCAGCACGCAGCCGGCCGAGCCAGCGCCGACGATGATGTAGTCGTAGCCGCCGGCCCTCACCATCACACCTTCACCGTCTCCAGAAACACCTTCGGGTCGAAGTACTGGTCGGCTTTCACGGCGTTCTGGATGTTGGCGTTGGAGACGAAGAAGTCCGTCACCTGCTGCAGCCACCGGGTTACCGTCCCGTCCTGGTAGCGGGTGCGCCACTCGGCGTTGGTGAAGTACTTGGAAGCCTTGAACTGCTCCTTGAAGTCGGCCAGCGGCACCTCCTTGTACTGCGCCTTCTGCAGCATCTCGGCGGAGGCGTCGGGCTTGCCGGTAATCTGCTCGTTGACCTCGGACCAGGCCGCCACCAGCCTGGCGATGACAGCGCGGTTCTTGTCGTAGTAGTCGTTGCGCGCGGCCCAGCCGCCCATGATCGCCGCCTGCGGGAAGAAAGCCGAGGCGTCGACCAGCTTGCGCGCGCCCGTCATCTTCTGCTTGATCACGGTGTCGAACGGCACCCACAGCGCCACCGCAGGCACCGCGCCCGAGATGAAGGAAGTGACGGCTTCGGTCATGCGCTGGTTGACCAGCTGCACGTCCTTGGCCGGATCCAGGTTGCCTGAACGCAGGGCGCGATCGAGGAACACGTGGGCCGTGGTGCCGGTGGTGGTGGAGATCTGCTTGCCCTTGAGGTCGGCGATCGACTTGATGTCGTCGCGCACCCAGAGCTGAGCGGTCGCGTACTCGATGTTGTTCATCAGGAACACCTTGCCCTGGCCGCGGGCCGGGAAGTTGGAGACCACGGCGCCGGTGGACAGCACGTCGAGGCTGCCGCCGATCATGGCCTGGAACAGCTCCAGCCCGGTGGTGAACTGGATCAGCTCCAGGTCCAGCCCCTGCTTCGCGAAAGCGCCCATCTGCTGGCCGATGAAGATGTGGCCGTCCACCGCCGGCGTGTGCAGGTAGCCTACCTTCAACTTGCTGCGCGCCTGCGCGAAAGCGCCGACGCCGGCGCCCAGCGACGCGGCGGCAGCCACCTGGATCAGTTGTCTGCGTTGAATGGCCATGGTTATCTCCTTGCTGGTTGAAGTCGGGGCTCGAATCAGTCGGCCATGCGCACGGCCTGCCGCGCCTGGGCGGCGTATTCCTGCATCACGAGGTCGCGGATGTGCGAGCGCAGCTCGCCGAAGCGCAGGTCCTCGTGCACGTCCTCTGCCCGCGGGTAGCCGAACGGAACGTCGATGACGGTGCGGATGCGCGCCGGCCGCGCCGTGACCACGACGATGCGCGAGGACAGGTAGATCGCCTCTTCCACCGAATGGGTGATCAGCATCACGGTCTTGCCTTCGCGTTGCAGCACTTGCAGCAACAGGTCCTGCATGGCGGACCTGGTCTGCGCGTCGAGGGCGCCGAACGGCTCGTCCATCAGCAGGAATTCCGGCTTCACGGCGTAGGCGCGGGCGATCGCCAGCCGCTGCCGCATGCCGCCCGACAGGTGTTTGGGGAAGTGATCGGCGAAGTCGGTCAGGCCCATCAGCTTCATGTAGCGCTGGCCGATCTCACCGCGCTCCGCCGCCGCGGTCTTGCTGGCCGCGAGCTTGAGCCCGAACTCGACGTTCTGCCGCACCGTTAGCCACGGAAACACGCCGTACTCCTGAAAGATCACGCCGCGGTCAGGGCCCGGCGCCGTGACCGGCTTGCCATCCAGCAGCACCCGGCCCTGCGTCGGCTGCACGAAGCCGCCGACGATGTTCATCATGGTGGTCTTGCCGCAGCCCGAGGGGCCGATGATGGAGACGAATTCGCCGTTGCGGATGTCGAACGACACGTCGTCGAGCACGCGCATCGGGCCCTGGCTGGTGGGGAAGTCGACCGAGACCTTCTCGAAACTGATGCGGACGGGTGCGTTCATGCGATGCGGTCCTGCCAGGCCACCAGCCGCCGCGTCGCCACGCGCAAGGCCAGGTCCATCAGCAAGGCGATGAAGCCGATGCAGATGATGCCGACGTAGATGATGTCCAGCTGGAAGAAAGAGGAAGCGTTCTGGATCAGCGCGCCCAGGCCCTGCTGCGCAGCGATCAGCTCGGAGGCCACCAGCGTGGCCCAGGCGACGCCGAGCGCGACCCGCACTGCCGTCAGGATGTGCGGAACGGTCAGCGGAATGATGACCTTGCGGAAGATCTCCAGGTCGCTGGCACCCAGCGTGCGCGCCACCTTGATGAAGATCGGGCTGATCTGGGCAATGCCCTCGTACATGACGATCACGCCGGCGAAGAATGACGCGTAGAACAGGATCGCCGTCTTGGCCGCCTCGCCGATGCCGAAGTACACGATCACCAGCGGGATCAGCGCGATCGGCGGCAGCGCGCGGAAGAAGTTGATCACCGGGTCGACGAAACTGCGCAGGCCCTTGTACCAACCGAGGCAGAAGCCCACCGGCACCGCCAGCGCCACGCCCAGCGTCACGCCGATGAAAACGCGCTGGGTCGACATGTAGATGTCCGACCAGAGCCGGCCTTGCGCCAGTTCGACGGCCTTGGCCGCCACCTGGTGCGGGGCCGGCACCAGCGCCGGATTGACCAGGCCGCTGGCGCGGATGGCGTACCAGAACGCCAGGATCAGCAGCCAGGGCGCAATGATCAGCCCGGCGCGGGCCAGTCTGGGAGGCAGTTGTGTCATCTCGGGGGTCTGGTCTCTCTCGTTTTGCTGCAACGCGATGCTTGCGCCTTAATACGTCTAATCGTACTATAGACCATACGTTTGTACAATAAGCCATGTCCGCCCAGTTCCTTGACAGCCCGATGCCCCGCTACCACCAGTTGGCGGACCTGCTGCGACAGCGCATCGCGCGCGGAACCTGGCCGCAGAAACACCGCCTGCCGTCGCTTGACGAACTGTCGCAGGAATTCGGAGTCGCCCGGGTCACGGTGCGGCAAGCCATCGACCTGCTGGCGCGCGAAGGGCTGGTGTCGCCGCAGCAGGGACGCGGCACCTTCGTCACCGGCACGCCGCACAAGGACCGCTTCATCAGCGTCGTGACCAGCCTGGCCGAACTGGCCCGCGTCTACGAGGACACGCAGCCGAAGATCATGAACATCGACGAGGCCGCAGCCTCGCCGCCGCTGGCGCCCGGCGAAGGCACGCCGGCAGAACGCTACGCCTTCATGCGCCGGGTCCACTTTCGAGACGGTCATGCCTACTGCGTGATCAACATCTACCTGGACGAGCGGATCTTCCGCAAGGCGCCGGCCAGGTTCCGCAGCAAGACCGTGATCCCGATCCTGACGTCGATGAAGGGCGTGACCATCGCCAAGGCGCACCAGGTGCTGACCATCGGCACCGCCGACATGGAGGTGGCGCGCCTGCTCGAACTGCCGATGAATGCCCCTGTGGCAGAAGTGCGCCGCATCTTCAAGGATCCGGAAGGCACGGTGATCTACCTGGCCGAGGTGACCTACCGCGGCGATGCCATCCAGGTCGAAATGGACCTCAAGCCTTGAACTCCCTGCCCCTTTCGCCCCTCCGTCCTGCGCGTGTCGAAGCCTTCGTGTTTCGCTGCCCAATCGCCACGCCGGTGCGCACGTCGTTCGGCACCATGTACGACCGGCCGGCTGTGTTCGTGCGGGTGGAAGACGCCGACGGCGCCGTCGGCTGGGGCGAGACCTGGTGCAACTTCCCCTCGTGCGGCGCCGAGCACCGGGCTCGGCTGCTCGAGACTGTCATGGCGCCGCTGCTCACCAGCCGCGGTTTCACGGGACCGTCCGAGGCTTTCGACTGGCTCTCGGACAGGACCGCGGTGCTGGCGATCCAGTCCGGCGAGCCCGGCCCGATGGCGCAGGCGATCGCCGGCATCGACACCGCGCTATGGGACCTGTGCGCGCGGCGCGCCGGCCAGCCGCTGTGGCGCTATCTGGGCGGCAGCAGCGACGAAATTGGTGTGTACGCCAGTGGCCTGAACCCCGACCGGCCGCAGGACGTCGTCGCAGCGCGGCTGGCCGAGGGCTACCGCGCCTTCAAGCTCAAGATCGGCTTCGGCGAGGAACGTGACCTGGCCAACCTGTCGGCACTGCGCGAGTTGCTGGGGCCGGACACGCCGCTGATGGTCGACGCCAACCAGGGCTGGACGCTGGAGCAAGCGCTGGGCACCGCGCCCAGGCTCGAGCGCTTCAACCTCGGCTGGCTGGAAGAGCCGCTGCGCGCCGACCGCCCGTGGACGGAGTGGCAGGCATTGGCGAAAGCCACGCCCATTCCCCTGGCCGGCGGCGAGAACGTCGCCGGCACGGAAGCTTTCGATGCAGCGATTGCCCAGGCGCCCTGGTCCGTGCTGCAACCCGACCTCGCCAAATGGGGCGGCATCTCGGGCTGCTGGCCGGTGATCGCGAAAGCCAGGGCCGCCGGCCTGCGCTACTGCCCGCACTACCTCGGCGGCGGCATCGGTCTGCTGGCGTCGGCCCATGTGCTGGCCGCAGCGGGTGGCGAGGGCATGCTGGAGATCGACGCCAATCCGAATCCGCTGCGCACGCTGCTGGCGCCGCCGCTGTCCGCTGTCACCGAAGGGCGGGCCCGGCTTGGCACGCGGCCTGGGCTCGGCATCTCGCCCGACCTCAAGCACTTGGCCCAGGTTGCGGCCGCAGGCTGCTGAATCGCCTCAGCGGTCGGTTCCTTGCAGAGCCGGATAGGGGTTGATTGGATCGCCCTTCCACCACTGCCTTTCCGGACCGTGGCGGACCACGGCGAAGTGCTGGTGCGGCGCGTCGGGCGCGGCGTTGCCGGTGCTGCCGACGTAGCCGATCAGGTCGCCGCGTTTCAGTGCCATGCCCTCCGTCAAGCCGTCGGCATAGCGGTCGAGGTGGGCATAGTAATAGGCGAGCTGGCCGGCATGGTCGAACTGGTACACGGTGAGGCCGCCGGGCACGCTCTTGAACAGCTTGACCAGCTTGCCGTCGTCGACCGCGAATACTCTAGCGCCGCGCGCCGCCATGATGTCCATGGCTTCGTGCTTGCCCGCGCCGCGCACCTGGTTGTAGTTGTCATGCAGCGCCGAGGGGGCGATGCCTTCGACCGGGACCAGCAGCCGCCGCGCTGCCAGCAAGGCGGCGCCATCACCGTTCGAGAGCTGCGGCGTCGGCGCCAGCCCGGCCTGCGGCAATGCCGGCGCAGTCGGAACAGCGGCGGGTGGTGGAACAACGACGGGAACCCGCACCGCGACAGCCTCTCGCCCCGTCGTCGGGTCGAGCACCACCGTGCGCGGCGCCTCTCGGCCACAGGCCGTGGCCAGCAGCACGAAGGCCAGCGTGCCGGCGCGGCGCAGGAGCTCAGTCCTGCACATCGACCAACATGCCGGGCTTGACCAGGCTGGCCAGCCGCAGCACATCCCAGTTGGTGAGGCGCACGCAGCCGTTGGTTTCGACCCGCGCCATCCGCGATGGCTCGTTGGTGCCGTGGATGCCGGCGTGCGGCTTGCTCAGGCCCAGCCACATCACACCGACGGGGTTG
>JACMQP010000560.1 GCA_014376915.1 Ramlibacter sp. | reverse complement strand
TTCTCCTGCGAGACCGCCGCTGAAGACGAAGCGGAGCTGGTGCTGCGGCCCGCCGGCCGCTACGCGCACAAGCGCAGCCATATCGAAGCGTTGTGCCGTGCAGCCGGGTTCGCCGACGTCGCGATCGAGGACTGCGAGCTGCGCCTGGAGCAGGACCTGCCGGTCGCCGGTTTTCTGGTCATCGCGAAGAAGCCGGCCTGATCCGGTCCGGGGAAACCCGCGGCCGCGCCGGGCGGGCTACAGTCCAGCCCACCATGCGAGCCACCAAGCCTTTCCGCACGTTCCTGCTGGCGATTTGCCTGCTCGTGGTCGCCCCACTCACGGCACTGGCCGCCGACCCGCCGCCGCCCGTCATGAAGCTTGGCGACGCAGTGCGGCCCCTTGCCTACACGCTCGATATCAGCGTGCTGCCGGACGGTACCGGCTTCGAGGGCAAGGTCGAGATCGACGTCGAACTGCAGCGGCCACTCGACTTCTTCTGGATCAACGGCCGGCAGCTGGAGATCAAGCACGCGACGCTGCTGGTGGATGGCAAGCTGCTGCCGGTGACCACGGTTGCGGCCGGCGAGGACTTCATCGGCGTGCGGCTGCCGCAGCAGGTTTCCGCCGGCCGGGCACGCCTTGCGCTCGACTACACGGGCCAGCTCTCGAGCCGCGACACCCGCGGCCTGTTCCGCCAGCAGACCGACGGTGACTGGTATGTGTTCAGCCAGTTCGAGCCGACCGCGGCGCGGCGCGCCTTCCCCGGCTTCGACGAGCCGCGCTGGAAGACTCCCTTCACCGTCAGCCTGACCGTCAGGCGCGAGCACGTCGCCGTGGCCAACACGCCGATGGTCGCCGAGGATGCCGTTGCCGGCGGCATGAAGCGGGTGCGCTTCGCCACCACGGCGCCGCTGCCCACCTATCTGGTGGCGCTCGGGGTCGGCCCCTTCGACGTCGTCGACGGCGGCACCGCCGGCATGAACCAGACCCCGTTGCGCTACATCGTGCCGCGGGGCCGCGCCGCCGAGACACGCTACGCCCGCGCAACGACGCCGCGGCTGCTGGCTTTGCTCGAAAACTACTTTGGCCGCGCCTATCCGTATCCCAAACTCGACAGCATGGTGATCCCGATCACCGTTGCCTTCGGCGCGATGGAAAACCCCGGCCTCATCACCTACCGATCGGGCCTGCTGCTGGCGCCGCCGGAGCGCGAGGACGAGCGCTTCCAGCAGCGCTACGCCAACGTTGCCGCGCACGAACTGGCCCACCAGTGGTTCGGCGACCTGGTGACCATGGTGTGGTGGAACGACATTTGGCTGAACGAGTCGTTCGCGACCTGGATGGCCCGCAAGATCGTTCAGGAATTCAATCCCGAATGGGAGGTCTCGCAGAACCGCGAGCGCGAGCGCCAGTCGGCGTTCCGCACCGACCGCCTGGCATCGACCCGCCAGGTGCGCCAGGACGTCGAGACCCGCGACGACCTGGGCAACGCTTTCGACCGCATCACCTACGACAAGGGCGGCGCCGTGCTCAGCATGTACGAAAGCTGGCTGGGTGAAGCGGCCTTTCGCGACGGCGTGCGGCGCTACCTCAATCAGCACGAATGGGGCAACGCGACGGCGGAGGATTTCTTCGCGGCGCTGGCCGTGGCCGACCCGCAGGTGGCCGAGGGCTTCGCCAGTTTCGTCGGCCAGCCCGGGTTGCCGCTGGTGGATTTCCAGCTGGACTGTTCCGCCCGCCGGCCCGCAGTGACGCTGCGCCAGCAACGTTTCCTGCCAGCGCAGCCGCTGCAGTCCGCACCTTTTTCCCGGTCGTCGTCACAGTCCCTTCGCGCATCCTCCCAGCTCTGGCCAATCCCGGTCTGCCTGCGCTACGCCGGCCAGGCCGGCAACCAGCCGCTGTGCACGGTGCTGCGCGAGCGCGAGCAGCGCCTCGACCTGCCCGCCGGCACCGCCTGTCCGGCATGGCTGCTTCCCAACCCGGGCGGTGTCGGCTACTACCTGTCGCGCCTGGGCGCGCGAGAGCTGCGCGGCCTGGCAACGGCGCCGCTGCAGCCGGCCGATGCCGTGTTCCTGCTGGGCGACCAGCGACAGCTGGCGTCGTCCGCGGCGCTGCCGCTGGCGCGCCTGCTTGCCCTCGCCGGACCGCTGGCTGCCGATCCGCGTCCTGAAGTCGCGTCGGCCGCCGCCCAGGCGGTGCATGGCATCCATCCGGCGCTGCTGGACCCGCACCAGCGCAGGGTGCTGGCCGGCTGGGTGCGCGAGCACTTCGGTGCGCGCGCCACGCAGCTCGGCTGGCTTCCGCGCACCGGCGACAGCGACGCCATCCGCAAGCTGCGCGGCGTCGTCGTGCCGCTGGTGGCGCAGGTCGGCGGCGAGCGGGCATTGCGCGCCCAGGCCCGGAGCCTGGCGCTCGAATGGCTGGGCGGCGACCGGGCCCGCATGGGCGCGGCCTACAAGGACATCCTGCGGACGGCCGCCCAGGACGGCGACGCGGCCCTGTTCGATGCGTTCGTCGCGGCGCTGGGCCAGGCGCGGGACAGCGCGACCCGGATCGACATCGATGTCGCCCTCGGTCATTTCCGCGCGCCGGAGCTGTTGCAGCGAGCCTTCGAGCTGGCACTGGCCGACGGTCAGGACTTGCGCGAAGCCAGGGAAATCTACGATGCCGCCGGCGAGGATCCGGAGAACGCACCGGCCCTGCTGCGGTTCGTGGCCTTGCGGCACGACCAGATCGCGCGCGGCCTGTCCGAAGACGCCGTGGCGCGGATGCCGCGCTGGCATTCGCTGCTGTGCTCGCCGCAGGATCGCAGCGCGCTGCAGGCGCTCTACGGCAGCCGGCTGGCATGGGTTGACGGCGGCGAGCGCAATCTGGCACAAACCCTGGAGGCAGTCGACATCTGCATTGCCAACCGCAAACTGCAGGCCGGCGCCGACCTGTCTGCCCGCTAGCTATGATGAGGATCCGCCCATTGCGGACCTCACACACATGGCCAGAGACCCCACTCAAGCAATCGTCGAACTGCGGCACCTGACCTTCGGGTACGGGGAACGCGAAATCCTGCATGACGTGTCCCTGCGCGTCCCGCTGGGCAAGGTCACCGCCTTGATCGGCCCGATGGGCTCCGGCAAGACCACCACCTTGCGCCTGATCGGCGGGCTGAACCGGCCGCAGGCCGGCGAAGTGCTGTTCGAGGGCGATGACCTGAGCCGCATGGACCAGAAGGAGCTGTATGCGGTGCGCCGACGGATGGGGATGATGTTCCAGTTCGGCGCGCTCTTCGCCGACATCAGCGTCTTCGACAACGTGGCCTTCCCGCTGCGCGAACACACCGACCTGCCCGAGGCGCTGGTTCGCGACATCGTGCTGATGAAGCTGCACGCGGTGGGCTTGCGGGGCGCGCGCGACCTGATGCCCAGTTCGCTCTCCGGCGGCATGATGCGGCGGGTCGCACTGGCGCGGGCGATCGCGCTGGATCCGGACCTGGTGATCTACGACGAGCCGTTCTCCGGCCTCGATCCGATCTCGCTGAACACGGTCGCGCGGCTGATTCGCGAGCTCAACGACTCCATGGGTCTGACCAGCATCTTCGTCTCGCACGAGCTCGAGCAGACCCTGGCGATCGCGGACCACGTGATCATCCTGGCCGACGGCAAGGTCGCCGGGCAGGGATCGCCGCAGGAAATGAA
>JACMQP010000559.1 GCA_014376915.1 Ramlibacter sp. | reverse complement strand
GAAGGCATGCGCGCGCGCCTGCTGGAAATCGAGGCCGCGGGCAAGGCCCTGCCGCGCCGGCCGCGCATCTATTTCGAGGAGTGGGACGAGCCTCACATCAGCGCGATCCGCTGGGTGTCGCAGCTGGCGGGCATCGCCGGCGCCGACGACTGCTTTCCCGAGCTGGCGGCGATGCCCATGGGCAGGGACCGCATCATCGGCGACGGCGGCGAGATCGTGCGCCGCAACCCGGACATCATCGTCGGCTCCTGGTGCGGCAAGAAGTTCCGGCCGGAGAAAGTGGCGGCGCGGCCGGGATGGCAGGACGTCAGGGCCGTGAAAAATCGCCAGTTGTTCGAGATCAAGTCGGCCGACATCCTGCAGCCGGGTCCGGCCGCGTTGACCGACGGCGTGGAGCAACTGCATCGGATCGTGATGGACTGGAGCGCCTCATGCGCAGCGTGATCAAGGCCGTCCTCGCTGCACTGTTGCTGCTGGCCACGCAGGTGCCTGCGCTCGCGGTGACCGACGACCGCGGGGTGACGGTGACGCTGGCCCAACCGCCGCAGCGCATCGTCACGCTGATGCCGGCGCTGGCCGAGATGGTGTGCGAACTCGGCGCCTGCGACCGGCTGGTGGGCGTCGACGACTTTGCCAGCTGGCCCGAGTCGTTGCGCCGGCTGCCGCACGTCGGCGGGCTGGAGGACGCGCGCATCGAAACCATCGTTGCGCTGCGCCCCGACCTGGTCTTGTTGCCGACGTCGTCGCGCGCGCTGGACCGGCTCGAAGCGCTGGGGCTGAAGGTGGTGGCGCTCGAGCCCAAGACCATGGCCGACGTTCAGCGAGTGCTGCTGCAGCTGGGCGCGATGCTCGGCCTGTCCCGTGCCGAGACCGACGCCGCGTGGCAGCGCATCGACCGCGGCGTCGATGCGGCGGCACGCGGCCTGCCGCCCACGCTGCGCGGCACCCGGGTGTATTTCGAAGTCGACAGCACCCCGTATGCGGCGAGCGAATCGTCCTTCATCGGCGCGCTGCTGGCGCGCATCGGCGCGGCGAACGTCGTCCCGGGCGCGCTGGGTCCGTTCCCCAAGCTCAATCCCGAATTCGTGGTGCGGGCCGATCCGCAGGTGATCATGATGTCCGACCGCACTGCGCAGCCGCTGCGCGACCGGCCCGGCTGGGGCCGGATCAGCGCCGTGCGCAGCCAGCGCATCTGCCTGTTCACGCCGGAGCAGGGCGACGTGCTGGTGCGGCCCGGTCCGCGCATGGCGCAGGCGGCGCAACTGATGGTGCAGTGCCTGCAGGGTCGGCTGCCCGGCCGCGCGCGGTGAAGGCAGCTCCGCTGCGGCGGCCGGCGGCGCTGGCGCTGGTGCTGCTGGCGCTCACCGCTGGCCTGTGCCTGATCGGGCTGGCGGTCGGCAGCGCTGGCTGGGAGCCGCTGCGCAGCGGCGCCGGCGAGGCTGCCGCGGACATCCTGTGGGAGATCCGCTTGCCGCGGACGCTGGGCGCCTGGTTCGCCGGCGCGCTGCTGGGGCTGGCGGGCGCCGTGGCGCAGGGGCTGTTCCGCAATCCGCTGGCCGACCCCTATCTGCTGGGCAGCGCGACCGGCGCCGCGTTCGGCGTCGCGGCGCTGCTGGTCGTGCTCGGCGCCTCGCCGGCGGCCGCTTCAGGCTGGGGCGCGCGCCTTGGCATGACGGGCGCTGCCTTCGCTGGTGCGGTGCTGGCCGTGTTGTTGACGCTAGGGCTGGCGCGCGGGGTGCAGCAGACGTTGCGGCTGCTGCTGGCCGGGGTCGTGGTCGGCATGGTGTTCGGCGCGTTCGCGGCGCTGCTGATGTTCTGGGCGCCGGAGATCATGCGCACGATGCAGGCGTTTTTGCTTGGCACCACCGGCTTCCTGGGCTGGCCCGGCGTCGGCGTCCTGGCGGCAGTGTTTGGCGCGACGCTGGCGGTGGCGCTGGCCTCCAGTCGCGCGCTCGACGGGTTGGTGCTCGGCGAGGCGACAGCCGCCAGCCTCGGCGTGGCGCTCGGACCGGTGCGCCTGCTGCTGGTCGGCGTCATGGCGCTGGCCACCGGAGGCGCGGTGGCGCAGGTCGGCCTGATCGCCTTCATCGGCCTGGTTGCGCCGCACCTCGTGCGCGCGGCCGTGCGGCCCACCCACGGCTGGCTGCTGCCGCTGTCGGCATTGGCCGGCGGGGTGCTGCTGCTGGCAGCCGACGTGCTGGCGCGCTTCCTGCTGGCGCCGCGCGAGCTGCCGGTCGGCGTGCTGACGGCGGTGCTGGGTGGCGGCTACCTGCTGTGGCTGATGCATCGGAGGCCGTTGTGAGCGGCCCGGTGTTCGTCGCCCAGGACCTGCGTGTGACGCTGGGCGCCGCCGAGGTGCTGCACGGCATCGACCTCGCGCTGCCGGCCGCCCGCTGGACCTGCATCGTCGGCCCCAACGGCGCGGGCAAGACGACGCTGCTGAAGGCGCTGGCGCACCTGCTGCCGCACCGCGGTCGGGTGCAGTTCATGGGCCGGGACACGGCGCTCTGGCCGCGGCGCGAGCTGGCGCGCCAGCGCGCCTGGCTGGGACAGGGCGAGAGCGGTGCCGCCGACCTGCTGGCGCGCGACGTGGTGATGCTCGGGCGGTTGCCGCACCAGCCGTGGCTCGCGGCCGCGTCGACCGACGACCACGCGGCTGTCGCGGCGGCGATGCGCCAGACCCAGAGCTGGGACTGGCGCGACCGGGCGCTCGGCAGCCTGTCCGGCGGCGAGCGCCAGCGCGTCCTGCTGGCCCGCGCGCTGGCGGTGCAGGCGAAGGTGCTGCTGATGGACGAGCCGCTGGCGAACCTCGATCCGCCGCACCAGTCCGACTGGCTTCGGATCGTGCGCGACCACGTCGGAGCCGGAGGCACGGTGGTCAGCGTGTTGCACGAACTGACCATGGCGCTGCATGCCGACGAACTGGTGATCATGGCTGCGGGCCGGGTCGCGCACCAGGGCGATTGCGCGGACCCGGTGACGCACCGCGCGCTGGTCGACGTGTTCGGCGGCCGGGTCGCCGTGCATGCGCTGGCCGGGCAGTGGGTAGCGCTGCCGCGGATCGACGGAAGCGGCGCCTGACGGCAAGCTGAGTGATGGTCACCCAGATCGACCGTCCCTATGCTGGCGGGTCAACCCGCATTGGCAGGCCCGGCCGCAATGCATTAGCCTCGCTGCCCATGAAGTCCTTCTTTCTCACGCGGCGCGGCCTGCTTGCCGCCGCCGCCGTCGCTTCGCTGCTGGTCGCCTGCGCCGGCGTCCCCACCGGCACCGGCATCAGCAGCATCGGCACGCGCACTGCCACGCCGACCGCTGCCGCCAAACCCAAGCTGGTGGTCTTCCTGGTGGTCGACGGCCTGCCGCAGCGGCAGGTGCTGGCCTTGCGCGATCAGCTGGCGCCGGACGGCTTCGCCCGCTTCCTGGACCACGGCGCCTGGTATGCGCAGGCGCACTACTCGCATGCCTTCACCGTCACGGCGGCCGGCCACGCCACCATGCTGACTGGCGCCTCTCCAGACCGCACCGGGATCATCGGCAACGACTGGCGCGACCCGGCCACCGGCGCGCCGGTTTACAACACCGGCGACACCACGGCCACGTACATCGGCCATCCGACCAAGCCGTTCGACGGTACAAGCCCGCGCAACCTCAAGGTGGAGACGGTCGGCGACGTGCTGCGCCGCGCCGACCCGCGCTCCAAGGTGATCTCGATTTCCGGCAAGGACCGCGGCGCCATCCTGCCGGCCGGCAAGTCCGGTACCGCCTACATGTACATGGGACACAGCGGCACGTTCGCTTCCACCACCTACTACATGCAGCAGCACCCGGCCTGGGTCACCGACTTCAATGACCGCAAGCCGGCCGACAAGTACTTCAAGGCGCAATGGACGCCGCTGCTGCCCGAGGCCGCCTATGCGCGCTCGGTGCCGGACGGCCAGCCCTGGTTCGGGCCGGAAGGCGGCAAGCTGCCGATGCTGATGGGCGCGCCGGCGGATGGGGCGCCGAACGCCGCCTTTTACCGCTCCCTGCTGCCCAGCCCGTTCGTCGATGCGCTGTCGCTGGACTTCGCGCGGGCCGCCATCGCCGGCGAGGGGCTGGGACGCGACGAGTCGACCGACATTTTGGCCGTCAGCCTGTCGGGGCACGACTACGTCAACCACGCGTGGAGCGCGGAGTCGCGGCTGTCGCACGACCATTTCCTGCAGCTGGACCGCTTGCTGCAGGCCTTCTTTCGCGACCTCGACGCCAGCGTCGGCGCCGGCAACTATCTGGCGGTGCTGACAGCCGACCACGGCTTCATGCCAGCGCCTGAAATGGCCGCCGCCAGGGGCGAGTCGGCCGGGCGCATCAATTCCGGCCAGCTGCTGGCGCGGCTGAACGCCGGCCTGGAGCAGCGCTTCGGCGAGCCGAAGCTGCTGCTCGGGTTTTCCGCTTCGTCGGCGCTGCTGGACAAGCGCCTGATCGCGCAGAAAAACCTCGATGCCAACGCCATGACCGATGCCTTGCGCACCCTGCTGCTGGCGGAGCCGGGCATCGGCACCGCCTACACCCGGCGCGAACTCGAATCGGGCAGCCGCGCCGGCGCGCCGTTCTTCGAGGCCTCGCGCAAGGCCTGGCATCCCGACGTGTCCGGCGAGGTGCAGTACACGCTCAAGCCCAACTGGATGTTCGGCACCAGCACCGCCACCCACGGCTCGCCGCACCCGTACGACACCCACGTGCCGCTGCTGTTCTGGGGCCCTGCCTGGGTGCGCGCCGGCCGGGTCGACACGCCGGTCGAAATGGTGGACCTGGCACCGACGCTGGCGCGGTTGATCGGGGTCGCGACACCTGCGGCTTCCGAGGGCAAACCCCTGCCGTTCCCGGTTCCCTGATGCCCGCCTTTGGCCTATGCTTGCCCGCATTGGTGACCCCACTTCACCGCTTTGGAAGCTTCCATGTACAAGCGCATCCTGCTCGCCTATGACGGTTCCGACGCCGGCCAGCGCGCCCTGCTGGATTGCCAGGACCTGGCCCAGTGGAGCGGCTCCGAACTGTCCCTGATCGCCGTGATGCCCTCGGCCATGAGCTTCGTCGGCCTGGAAGGCGGCGTCTACGACATCGAGCTGGAGGAGCGCGAGAAGAAGAAGTACCGCGCCGTACTCGATGAGGGCCTGCGCCGCCTGTCCGACGCCGGCTACAGCGCAAGGGGCGAGCTGGTGGCGGGCGAGGCGATCGACGAGATCACCCGCTACGCCCGCAAGATGGAAGCCGACCTGGTCGTGGTCGGCCACAAGCACCTCGACAGCTGGGCGGCGCGCTGGTGGCGCGGCTCGATCTCCGGCGCGCTGATCGAGCATGCTCCTTGCAGCGTGCTGGTCGTCATCAGCCCCTGAACGGGTTGCGCCGCTGTCGTCCCCGGCTTGACCCGGGAATCCAGGCTGCCGCGCCGACACAAAGCGGATACATGCGTCAGGCATGGTTGTCCCGGCGCGCCGCGGCTGGGCACGGCGCGAAGTTGGCCTACAACGAAACGCTTCGCTCGCCAATGGTGCAGACTGGCAAACCTGTTTAGGCTGCCCGCACCGCCGGCTCGCTTGAACCGGGGTCGCTACAAGAACAAAGGACAGCGATGGATCCGGAAAACTCCACTTCTCTCGCCACGATTGCCGTTGCGCCTCCCGCACGCAAGCCGGTGAGCCGGCGCAGCATCCTGATCGGCAGCGTGATCGCGCTGCTGGTGGTGGCCGGGCTCGGCTGGCTGGCCTGGGACCTGACCCATCCGGGCGCCGGCGCGGCCGATGGCGCTTCCGCCGCCCGGGCCGGCGGTGGTGGCCGGGCCGGCGGCCGCGCACCCGCGACAACGGTGGGCATCGCTACGGCCGAGAAGATGGACATCCCGGTGGTGATGGAATCCCTGGGCACGGTGGTGCCGCAGGCGACGGTGCGGGTGCGCCCGCAGGTCTCTGGCGTGCTGCAGCAACTGCTGTTCAAGGAGGGCCAGTTGGTCAGGAAAGGCGACCTGCTCGCCACCATCGACCCGCGCCAGTTCGAAATGGCGCTGCAGCAGGCGATCGGCCAGCGCCAGCGCGACGAATCGCAGATCGAGGCCGCCAGGGTGACGCTGGCCCGCTACCAGACGCTGCTGCAGCAGGACTCGATCGCTCGCCAGGAAGTGGACACCCAGGCCGCGCTGGTCAAGCAGCTCGAAGGCTCGGTGACGATCGACCGGGCCAATGAGGGCACCGCGCGCCTGAACCTGAGCTACACGCGGATCGTGGCGCCGATTTCAGGCCGCGTCGGCCTGCGGACGGTGGACGTCGGCAACGTCGTCAGCACCGGCGATGCCAACGGTGTGGCCCTCATCACGCAGCTGGCGCCGATCGATGTCGAATTTGCCGTTCCGCAGGACCAGGCGCCCGACCTGCAGCAGCGCTCCGGCGCGTTCATGGAAGCCAAGGCGCTGGACCGCACCCGCGCCAATGTGCTGGATGTGGGCGTGTTCGGCACTCTCGACAACCAGGTCGACACCCAGACCGGTACCGTGCGTGCCAAGGCCCGCTTCAACAACACGAAGATGGCGCTGTTTCCCAGCCAGTTCGTCAACATCCAACTGATGGTGCGCACCATCAAGGACGCGATCGTGGTGCCGGTGTCGGCACTGCGGCACGGCAACGAAGGCGATTACGTGTTCGTGCTGAACCAGGACCGCACCGTGACCCAGCGCCCGGTCAAGGCCGGCCAGGCCACGGTGGACAAGGTGCAGGTCGTCACCGGCCTGGAGTTCGGCGAGCGGGTCGTCACCGAGGGGGCGGACCGGCTCAAGGACGGCGCCCGGGTGACGCTGCCCGGCGACGCGCCGCGCGTTCCGGGTGAAGGCGGCGGTGCAGGACGGCGCCGGCAGGGCGCATCGGCGCCGGCCGGGAGTGCGCGTCCCGCGGCCCCGGCGGCTGACCTGTCCACACCAGCCGCCAGCAGTCCGCGCGCCGCCGCATCGGGCGCCGTGCCGCGCGCCGCCGCACCTGCGGTTGCCGCAGCCCCCGCCGCTGCCGGGGCTGGCCCGTCGCCGGAGCAGCGCCAGCGCTTCCTCGACCAGGTCAAGGACGACCCCGAGCAACTGGCGCGGCGCAAGGGTTTCCTCGAGCGGATCGACCAGCAGGACCCGGCGGCGCTGGAGCGCTGGCAGCGGATGATGGAGCGGCGCCAGGGCGCCGCCGGCGGCCCGGCGCAGTGACCGCATTCGAACCGCTGAACGAATGAGTCCGTCCCGTCCCTTCATCCTCCGGCCGGTGGCAACCTCGCTGCTGATGGTGGCGATCGTGCTGGCCGGCCTGGTCGGCTTCAGGATCCTGCCGCTGTCGGCGCTGCCCCAGGTCGACTACCCCACCATCCAGGTGCAGACGCTGTACCCGGGCGCCAGCCCGGAAGTGATGGCGCAGACCGTCACCGCACCGCTGGAGCGACAGTTCGGCCAGATGCCGGGCCTGTCGCGCATGGCATCGACGAGCGCCGCGGGCGTCTCGATCGTCACGCTGCAGTTCGGTTTGGGCCTGGCGCTGGACGTCGCCGAGCAGCAGGTGCAGGCGGCGATCAACGCCGGCGGCTCGCTGTTGCCGGCCGACCTGCCGGCGCCGCCGGTCTATGCCAAGGTCAACCCGGCCGACGCGCCAGTGCTGACGCTGGCTATCACCTCCGATTCGCTGCCGCTGGCCGAGGTCCAGAACATCGTCAACACCCGGCTGGCGCTGAAGATCAGCCAGGTCTCCGGCGTCGGACTGGTCTCACTTTCCGGCGGCCAGCGGCCAGCGGTGCGGATCCAGGCCGACACCCGCGCCCTCGCTTCCTACGGCCTCACGCTCGACAACCTGCGCACGGCGATCACGGCGGCCAACGCCAACGGTGCCAAGGGCAGCATCGACGGCCCGACCCGGGCCTACACCATCAATGCCAACGACCAGCTGCTGACGGCCAGGGATTACCAGAACGTGGTGGTGGCCTACCGCAACGGCGCGGCCGTGCGGCTGTCGAACGTGGCGCAGGCAGTGGAGAGCGCGGAGAACGTGCGGCTGGGCGCCTGGTCGGTGGTCAGCGGCCAGCTCAGGCCGGCCATCATCCTGAATGTGCAGCGGCAGCCCGGCGCCAACGTGATCGCCACCGTCGATGCCATCCAGGGCCGGCTGCCGGAGCTGACGGCGGGCCTGCCGCCGTCGATCAAGGTCGACGTGCTGAGCGACCGCACCACCGGCATCCGCGCCTCGGTGCACCACGTGCAGATCGAGCTGCTGCTCGCCGTCGTCCTGGTCGTGCTGGTGATCTTCGCCTTCCTGCACAGCGCCCGCGCCACCCTCATCGCCAGCCTGTCGGTGCCGATTTCCCTGATCGGCACCTGCGGCGCCATGTACCTGCTCGGCTACAGCCTGAACAACCTGTCGCTGATGGCGCTCACCATCGCCACCGGCTTCGTGGTCGACGACGCGATCGTGATGATCGAGAACATCGCGCGCCACATCGAGGACGGTGAGCCGCCGATGCAGGCGGCGCTCAAGGGCGCGACCGAGATCGGCTTCACCATCATTTCGCTGACCGTGTCGCTGATCGCCGTGCTGATTCCGCTGCTGTTCATGGGCGACGTGGTCGGCCGGCTGTTCCGCGAATTCGCGGTGACGCTGGCCATCACCATCCTGATTTCCGCGGTGGTTTCGCTGACGCTGGTGCCGATGATGTCGGCCCGCTGGCTGGCGGCCAGACACCGTGATTCTTCGGGCAGCGAGCCGGGCTTCGCGGGCATCATGCAGCGCGGCTTCGACCGGATGATCAAGCATTACGACACTGCGCTGGTCTGGGTGCTGGCGCGCCAGCGGCTGACGCTGCTGGTGGCGCTGGGCACGCTGGTGCTCACCGTGCTGCTGTACGTGTGGATCCCCAAGGGCCTGTTCCCGACCCAGAACACCGGCCAGCTGCAGGCGCGGGTGGAGGCCTCGCAGTCGGTGTCCTATCCGGTGATGGCGCAGCTGCAGCAGCAGGTGGCGCGCCTGATCATGGAAGACCCCGAAGTGTCCACGCTGAGCAGCTTCGTCGGCGTCGACGCCGCCAACAACACCATGCTGCACACCGGCCGCATGCTGATCAACCTGAAGGGTTCGCGCGGCAGCCAGCAGGCTGTGATGGACCGGCTCCGGGCGCGCGCCCAGCGGGTGCCGGGCATCACGCTGTACCTGCAGCCGGTGCAAGACCTGACGATCGACGCCGAGTCCGGCCCGACCCAGTTCCGCTTTTCGCTGGAGTCCTCCGACAACGCGGTGGTGATCGACTGGGCCCAGCGCCTGAGCGAGCACCTCAAGGGCGTGAAGCAGCTGCGCAACGTGGTGTCGGACGCCAGCGCTTCCGGGGCCGCCGTTTACGTGGACATCGACCGCGATACCGCGGCCCGCCTGAACATCACGGCCTCGAGCATCGACGAGGCGCTGTACAGCGCGTTCGGCCAGCGGATCGTCTCCACCATCTTCACCGAGACCAACCAGTACCGCGTGATCCTGGAAGCCCGTCCCGACAGCCAGGCCAGCCCGGCGTCGCTGGGCATGGTGCAGCTGCGGACGGCCTCGGGCGACGCGACGCCGCTGTCGGCGGTGGCGAAGATCACGGAGCGGCGCGCGCCGCTTCAGATCACCCACGTTGCGCAGTACCCGGCCACCACCATCGGCTTCGACACCGCCGACGGCGTCTCGCTCGGCTCCGCCGTGGAGTCGATCCGCGCCGCGGCCCGGGAAATCGGGCTGCCGGCCAGTGTGACGCTCACCTTGCTGGGCGCTTCGGGCGCCTATGAGTCGTCATTGAGCAACCAGCTCTGGCTGATCCTCGCGGCGGTGATCTGCGTCTACATCGTGCTGGGCGTGCTGTACGAGAGCTACATCCACCCGCTCACCATCCTGTCCACGCTGCCGTCGGCAGGCGTCGGCGCGCTGCTGATGCTGATGATCAGCGGCAACGACCTGGGGGTGATCGGCATCATCGGCATCATTCTCCTGATCGGCATCGTCAAGAAGAACGCGATCATGATGATCGACTTCGCGATCGAAGCCGAACGCAATCAAGGCAAGGGGGCGCTGGAGGCGATCCACCAGGCCGCGTTGCTGCGCTTCCGGCCGATCCTGATGACCACGCTGGCGGCCCTGTTCGCCGCCGTGCCGCTGATGCTCGGTTGGGGCGAGGGCGCCGAACTGCGCCGACCGCTGGGCCTGGCGATTTTCGGCGGCCTGATCGTCAGCCAGATGCTCACGCTGTTCACCACGCCGGTGATCTACCTTGGGTTTGATTCGCTGGCGGCGCGGTGGCGGCGCAAGCACCCGCCGCGGGCTGATGTCCCAGCTCTTGATCCGGCATGACAGCGTGAACCTCTCCTCGCCCTTCGTCCGCCGCCCGGTCGCCACCGTGTTGCTGACCATCGGCATCGCGCTGTCGGGCATCGGCGCGTTCTTCCTGCTGCCGGTTGCTTCCCTGCCGCAGGTGGACTTCCCGGTGATCTCCGTCAGCGCCAACCTGCCGGGCGCCAGCCCGGACACGATGGCGACCAGCGTGGCGACGCCGCTGGAGCGGCGCCTCGGCGTGATCGCCGGCGTCAACGAGATGACGTCCAGCAGCGGCAACGGTTCGACCCGCATCAGCCTGCAGTTCGACCTCAATCGCAACATCGACGCCGCCGCCCGCGAAGTGCAGGCGGCCATCAACGCCAGCCGAGCCGACTTGCCGGCCAACCTGCGCAGCAACCCGACCTACCGCAAGGCCAACCCGTCGGCAGCGCCGGTGATCATCCTGGCGCTGACCTCGCCGACGCGCTCGCCCGGCCAGATCTACGACGCCGTCTCCAACGTGGTGCAGCAGAAGCTGGCCCAGGTGCAGGGCGTCGGCGACGTCGAACTGGGCGGCGGCTCGCTGCCGGCGGTGCGGGTGGACCTGCTGCCTTTCGCCCTGAACAAGTACGGTATCAGCACCGAGGACGTACGCGCCGCGCTGCAGGCGGGCAGCGCCACCCGGCCCAAGGGCGACATCGAGGCCAACGGCCGGCGTCTGCAGATCTACAGCGGCATCGGACCCAACGGCACCGGCCGCACAGCTGCAAACTACAAAGGGACGGTTGTGGCCTGGCGCAACGGCGCGGCGGT
>JACMQP010000558.1 GCA_014376915.1 Ramlibacter sp. | reverse complement strand
CATGCCAGCGTGGGGCTGACGACGCGAACCCAGATGGAGCTGGGCGGCAAGAACCCGTTGATCGTGATGGAAGACGCCGACCTCGACAAGGCCGTCGACCTGGCCATCAAGGGCGGCCTGTCGCTTTCTGGCCAGGCCTGCACCGGGACCAGCCGGATCCTGGTGATGAAGCAGGTCCGCAATGCCTTCATCGAGAAGCTGGTGGCGCGCGTCAAGGCACTCAAGATCGGTAGCGGCATGGTCGCGGGCATGGACGTTGGTCCGCTGGCCACCGCCAGACAGCTCGAGAACGTGCTGTCTTACATCGAGGTCGGCAAGCGCGAAGCCACCCATCTCATCGGCGGCGACCGCCTGGGCGGCGCCGACTATGAGCACGGCTACTATGTGTCGCCCGCAGTGTTTGCCGATGTCGGCCCGAAGATGCGGATCGCGCAGGAAGAGATCTTCGGCCCCGTGCTGGCGGTCATCGACGTCGACAGCTACCAGGACGCCATCGCCAAGGCAAACGACGTGCCCTACGGCCTGTCGGCTGCGATCGCGACCCGCAATCCGCGCTACATGCACGATTTCGCCAGCGACATCCAGGCTGGTACCGTCAAGATCAACCGCACCACCACCGGCAACCTGGTGAATGCGCCGTTTGGCGGCCTCAAGTGGTCCAGCACGTCCACGTTCCGCGAATCCGGCCGGACCGGCCTGGAGTTCTACACCCAGATCAAGACGGTCTATCGGGGCTGCTAGCGCGCCGTGCGGCCGCCAGCGACCGGTCAAACACCAGCAAGGAAATCAACGTGAAGAAAACCGTCAAGCTGGAACTGAAGGAAGCCCGCCACATGGTGGATGCCGCCAGCCGGAAGGCGCGCGAGATCGGCGTGCTCGAGTCCATCTGCGTGGTCGACGATGGCGGCCACCCGCTCATCCTCGAACGCATGGACGGGGCTCGCATCACCGGCCCGCAGATCGCCTGGAACAAGGCTTTCACCGCCAGCGGCCACAAGCGCTCGACCCATCTGTTCAACCAGACACCCAACGGGCCGGCGCTGCCGGGTAATGAAGCCTTCGGCATCCAGTGGAGTTTCGAGGGGCGCTTTGCCGCCTTCGTCGGCGGTTACCCGATCGTGGTGGATGGCGAAGTGGTGGGCGGCATCGGCCTGAGCGGCGGCAACGGCGATCAGGACACGGCTTGCGGCGTGGCCGGCCTGCAGGCGCTGGCGGAGTTGCTCAGCGCCCAGGGCATGGACGTGATGGTCCAGGCGGACATCAAGAAGTAGGCCGGCAGCGATGGCCTACCGCGTCCACATCATGCAGACGGCCGAGTCGTTCGAGGTCGACGCCGGCGAGTCGGTGCTCGAAGCGGCGATGCGGCAACAGGTGAAGCTGGCGCACGAGTGCACCTTCGGCGGTTGCGGCACCTGCCGCATCAAGCTGCTCGAAGGCAGCGTGGGCTACGACGAGTTCCCGCTGGCGCTGACGCCGGAACAAGAGCGGCAGGGTTACGCGCTGGCGTGCCAGGCGCGCCCCTGCAGCGACCTGGTCATCAGCGTGGCGGCCGCCCTCGAAGGTGTCAGTGCGGCCCGGCGTTGCTCCGCGATCGTCCAGGAGGTGCGCAGCCTGAGTGCGGACGTTGCGAATCTCCGACTGGAATTGCCCGATTGGCCGGCACTGGCTTACTTGCCGGGGCAATACATGAACGTGCACCTGGAAGACGGCACGCACCGGAGCTTTTCGATGGCCTCGGTGCCAGCCGCAGGCCGGGTCGATTTCCATATCCGCCGCATCGCCGGCGGCCGGTTTACCGAAGCGCAGCTGGAGACGCTGCGTCCCGGCGACGCCCTGGACGTGGAGTTGCCACTGGGCACTTTTCGCTTTCACAGCGAGGACTACCGGCCGATCCTGATGGTCGCCACCGGCACCGGCTTGGCCCCGATCAAGAGCATGCTGGAAGCCTTGATGGACGACCCGGACTGTCCTCCGGTCTCGCTTTACTGGGGCATGCGCGAGCAGGCCGGCCTCTACTTCGACGCCGAAATTGGGGGCTGGTCCGATCGCCTCTACGAATTCAGTTATGTGCCGGTCCTGTCGCGCGCTTCCGTCCAGTGGCAGGGCAAACGCGGCCACGTGCAGGAGGCCGTGATCGCCGACATCCCCGACCTGTCGGAGCATTCGATCTACCTGTGCGGCTCGCCGGCAATGATCCACGACGCCAGGCAGCTGTTCCTGGCGCATGGCGCCGACCTGGACCACATCTATACCGATGCATTCAGCTTCCAGCACCCGATCGAAAGCGCTGGGTTGCTGGTGACATCGGAGCAATCCGGCACCCGGGAATGGTCTCGGGAATCCGCAACCCGCGGCCGTTAGAACGGCGCATTTCCCGAGGAGTTGAACGTGAAAGTATTCAAGAAGCTAGGCGCCATGGTGGTGCTCTCGCTGGCTGTCGGCAGCGCGCTGGCGGCTGGCTATCCGGACAAGCCGGTTCGCGTTGTCATCACCACCGTGCCCGGCCCGCTGGACGCTTTTGCGCGCATCGTGTTGATGCAGGTGCAGCAGCGCCTGAAGCAGACCTTCGTCATCGACAACAAGCCCGGCGCCGGCGGCAACCTTGCGGCCGACGCGGTCGCCAAGGCCCCGGCCGACGGCTACACGCTGCTGTTCGCGCTCGACACCACCTTCACCGTCAATCCGGAGCTGTACGAGAAGATGTCCTTCGACGCCGCGAAGGACTTTTCCATCATTTCCGTGCCGGTGACGTACAGCCAGGTGCTGGCGCTCAACCCCGCCGTCCCGGCGACCAACCTGGCCGACTTCGTCAAGTACGCCAAGACCAGGAAGTTGAGCTATGCGAGCGGCGGCAATGGGTCTCCCAGCCACCTGACCATGGCCGCTTTCCTGTCCACCGCCGGAGTCGACATGGTCCACATTCCCTACAAGGGCACAGGCCAGTCGGTCATCGACGTGATGAGTGGACAGGTGGACTCGGTGTTCGCGGTGGGAAGCGGCGTGCTGCCCCATGCCAGGACCGGAAAGTTGCGCGCGATCGCCATTTCCGGCGGCCAGCGCTCGAGTACTGCGCCCGATGTGCCTACGGTGGCTGAAGCCGGCTATCCAGGCTTCAACGCAAGTTTCGCCTACGTGCTGGCAGCGCCGGCCGGAACGCCCAATGACATCGTCCAGTTGCTCGCGCGCGAAGTGGCGCTCGCGATGAACACGCCGGAGGTGCGCGAATTCAACCGCACTGCCGACTACGCGCCGACCAACATGGGGCCGCAGGAGTCCGCCGCCTGGCTGCGCGACACCCGCAAGCGCTGGGGCGACGTGATCACCAGGGCCAGGATCACTCTGAACTGAGGTTTCGGCAGCGAACCAGCATGCAGCACTTCACCGATGCGATGATCGACGGCCTGCTCGATGCGCCGTCTGCGCAGGCGGCATTGACCGATGCCTTCAGGAGTTTCGGGCAGGGCAGGGCGGCGATGCAGCCCAGGATCCGCAGCCAAACCGGCGGCGTCAAGCTGTCCACGCTAGGGGCCGTCCTGCCGGACCAGGGCTTCGCCGGTGCCAAGGTCTACACCACCATCGATGGCCAGTTCAACTTCGTGATCCTGCTGTTCTCGTCGGCGGACGGCCGCGTCCTGGCAT
>JACMQP010000557.1 GCA_014376915.1 Ramlibacter sp. | reverse complement strand
TTCCGGCGGCGCCTGGGCCACGACCCGGCCGCCGGCGTTGCCGCCCTCGGGGCCGAGGTCGATGATCCAGTCGGCTTCGGCGATGACGTCGAGGTCGTGCTCGATCACCATCACGCTGTGGCCGCCATCGACCAGCCGGTGCAGCACGCGGATCAACTTCTCGACGTCGGCCATGTGCAGGCCCACCGTCGGTTCGTCGAGCACGTAGAACGTGTGGGGCGGCTTCTGGCCACGGCGCGTGATGTCGTCGCGCACCTTCGACAGTTCGGTGACCAGCTTGATCCGCTGCGCTTCACCGCCCGACAGCGTGGGCGAAGGCTGGCCCAGCGTGAGATAGCCCAGCCCCACGTCCTTCAGGAGCTGCAGCGGATGGCTGATGTTGGGCATCGAGGCGAAGAAATCGACCGCCTCGTCCACTTCCATCTGCAGCACGTCGCCGATGCTCTTGCCACGCCAGGTGACGGCCAGCGTCTCCGGCGCGAAGCGCGCACCGTGGCAGGACTCGCACGGCACCTTCACGTCCGGCAAAAAGCTCATGCCGATGGTGCGCATGCCCTGGCCTTCGCAGGTGGGGCAGCGGCCTTCGCCGGTGTTGAACGAAAAGCGACCCGGCCCGTAGCCGCGCGCTCGCGCTTCCAGCGTGTCGGCGAACAGCTTGCGGATGGTGTCCCAGAAGCCGATGTAGGTCGCCGGGCAGGAACGCGGGGTCTTGCCGATCGGCGTCTGGTCCACTTCCAGCACCCGATCGATCACCTGGTAGCCGTCGAGCGCCTTGCAGCCGACCCAGGCCGGATGCTTGCCGCTGGCGTCCGCATCGCGGCCGGCCTTGGTGTAGCGCTGCTGCACGGCCGCCTGCACGTTCTGCAGCAGCACGTCGCGCGCCAGCGTCGACTTGCCGGACCCGGAGACGCCGGTGACGGCGACCAGGCGCCGCAGCGGCACGTCGACGTCGAGATCCTGCAGGTTGTGCAGGTCGGCGCCCTTCAGCTCCAGCCGCTCCGCCTTGCGATCCACGACCCGGCGCGGCTGCACCGGGTGCCGCATCGCATGCAGCAGGTAGCGGCCGGTGACGGACTCTTCCACGCTGCTGATGTCCGCGACGCTGCCCTGCGCCACCACCCGGCCGCCTCTTTTCCCGGCGCTGGGGCCGATGTCGATGATGTGGTCGGCGCGGCGGATGGTGTCCTCGTCGTGCTCCACCACCACCAGCGTGTTGCCCTTCTCGCCCAGCTTGTGCAGCGCGTTCAGCAGGATCTGATTGTCCCGCGCATGCAGTCCGATGGTCGGCTCGTCCAGCACGTAGCAAACCCCCTGCAAATTCGACCCCAGCTGCGCCGCCAGCCGGATGCGCTGCGCTTCGCCGCCCGAGAGCGTCGGCGCGCCCCGGTCCAGCGTCAGGTAGCCCAGGCCCACCTCCTCGAGGAACTCCAGCCGCCCCCTGATCTCGGGGATCAGGTCGCGGGCGATTCCCTGCTCGCGCACGCTCAGTGCGTCCTTGACCTGCAGGCTTTCGACCCAGCGCCGCACATCGACCACCGACAGTGCGGCCACATCGGCGATGCCGGTCCGGTCGAACTGCACGTTGCGCGCCTGCAGGTTGAGGCGGCTGCCGTGACAGGTCGGACAGGCTTCTTCCGCCACGCCTTCCCCCTCGACCTCGCCGAAGGTTTGCTCACGGCCCTTGTCGGCGTCGTCCTTGATCGTGTCGTCGAACGCGGTGCGCTGGTCTTTCGTGAGGCGCACGCCGGTGCCGACGCAGTCCGGGCACCAGCCGTGCTTGCTGTTGTACGAGAACAGGCGCGGATCGAGTTCCGGATAACTGGTACTGCAGACCGGGCAGGCCCGCCGCACCGAGAACACCTCGATCTTGCCGATGTGGTGGTGCTGATCCAGCCCCGCCATGAACGCGACGCGCAAGCCGTCCAGCGGCGCCAGCACGTGCAGCACGCCCTTGCCGTGCTCCAGAGCCTCGGCCAGCTTCTCGCGCAGCAGCGCTTCGTTGGCCGGCGTGACGTCGAGGTCGCACACCGGCAGTTCGATGGTGTGCTCCTTGAACCGGTCGATGCGCGGGAAGCCGGTCGTGGGCAGGAAGTTGCCGTCCACACGCAGGTGCGAGTAGCCGCGCGGCCGGGCCCAGTCGGCGAGCTCGGTGTAAACGCCCTTGCGGTTGATCACCAGCGGCGCCAGCAGGCCGATGTGCTGGCCCTTGTAGCGCTTCATCAATTGCGCGGCGATGCTGTCGGCCGATTGCGGCTTCACTTCAGCGCCGTCATGCACGCAGTGCTGCACGCCCAGCTTGACGTACAGCAGCCGCAGGAAATGCCAGACCTCCGTGGTGGTGCCGACGGTCGACTTGCGCCCGCCGCGCGAGAGCCGCTGCTCGATCGCAACTGTCGGCGGGATGCCGTACACGGCATCCACCTCGGGCCGGCCCGCCGGCTGCACGATGCTGCGGGCATACGCGTTCAGCGACTCCAGGTAACGTCGCTGGCCCTCGTTGAACAGGATGTCGAAGGCGAGCGTCGACTTGCCCGAACCGGAAACACCGGTGACGACGCTGAACTTGTTGTGGGGAATATCGACCGACAGCGACTTGAGGTTGTGCTCGCGGGCATTGACGATCTGGATCGCGTTGGGCCGGGCCACCGGACGGACGGGCGGCTGCACCCAGCCGGGCGGACGCTCCTCGGCCCGCATCCCCAGCGTGCCGTCGTAGTCGCGCAGCGCCTTGCCGGTGTGCGATGTGGCGTGCAGCTTCACTTCTTCCGGCGTGCCTTCAGCGACGATGAAGCCGCCGGCATCGCCGCCTTCGGGGCCGAGGTCGATCAGCCAGTCGGACGAGCGGATCACGTCGAGGTTGTGCTCGATGATGATCATCGAATTGCCCGCTTCCAGCAGCTTTCTCAATGCCCGCATCAGCTTGGCGATGTCGTCGAAATGCAGCCCGGTGGTCGGCTCGTCGAACAGGAACAGCGTGCCGCGGGTGGCGGTCTTCTGCCGGCTGCTGGTTGCGGTCTTCGCGGCGCCGGCCAGGAAGCCCGCCAGCTTGAGCCGCTGCGACTCGCCGCCCGACAGCGTCGGCACCGGCTGCCCCAGCTTCACGTATTCCAGGCCCACATCGACGATCGGCTGCAGGGCACGGATGACGTCGCGGTCGTTGGCGAACAGCAATGCCGCCTCGCTTACCGTGAGATCGAGAACGTCGGCCACGTTGAGCGCCCGCGGCTTCAGCGCGCCGATCGGCTGGCGCTCGATCGTGACTTCCAGGATCTCCGGCCGGTAGCGCTTGCCGTCGCAGTCCGGGCAGCGCAGGTACACGTCGGACAGGAACTGCATCTCGACGTGCTCGAAGCCGGAGCCGCCGCAGGTTGGGCAGCGGCCGTCGCCGCTGTTGAAGCTGAACTTGGAGCCGGTGTAGCCGCGCTGGCGCGCCAGCACCGCGCCGGCAAAGATTTCGCGGACGGCATCCCAGGCGCCGACATAGCTCACCGGGTTGGAGCGCGCGGTCTTGCCGATCGGCGACTGGTCGACGAACACGACATCGCTCAGGTGGTCGGCGCCCAGCATGCGGTCGTGCAGGCCCGGCGTGTCGGTCGCCTTGCCGAAGTGGCGCGCCAGTGCCGGCGCCAGCACGTCCTGGATCAGGCTGGACTTGCCCGAGCCGCTGACGCCGGTGACGGTGACCAGCCGCTGCAGCGGAAATTCGACCGACACGTTCTTCAGGTTGTGCTCGCGCGCGCCTTCGAGGACGAGGCGCGGCGTGGCGGCGGTCACGGCGCGTTTGAAGCCCATGCCGATGGTCTTGCGGCCGCTGAGGTAGTTACCGGTGAGCGTGTCGGCGCTGCGCAGATCCTGCGTCGTGCCGTCGAACACGATCTGGCCGCCGCGCTCGCCCGGCCCCGGCCCCATGTCGATCATGCGGTCCGCGGCCAGCATCACGGCCGGGTCGTGCTCCACCACGACCAGCGTGTTGCCGGCGTCGCGCAGCCTCTTCATCGCCTCGGTGATGCGGTTCATGTCGCGCGGATGCAGGCCGATGCTCGGCTCGTCCAGCACGAACAGCGTGTTGACCAGCGAGGTGCCGAGCGCCGTCGTCAGGTTGATCCGTTGCACCTCGCCGCCCGACAGCGTGCGGCTCTGCCGGTCGAGCGTCAGGTAACCGATGCCGACATCGACCAGGTACTTCAGGCGGGTGGTGATTTCCCCGAACAACAGCTTGAGCGCCTGGTGTTCGCCGTCATGGCCGTGGCCGTTGGTTTGCGGCGAGACCCGATCGAAGAACTTCCGCAGTCGGTCGATCGGCATCAACATCAGGTCGTGCAGACACAGGCCGGGCAAAGCTTCCAGCTGTTCGCGGGTCCAGTCCACGCCGGCCGGCATGAAGCGTTTCGCCGGCTCCAGCACGGCATCCGCGTCGTCGTTGTTCCCGATGCGCCAGAGCAGGCTCTCTGTCTTCAGGCGGGCACCGTCGCAGACGTGGCACGGTGTGTAGCTACGGTACTTGGACAGCAGCACGCGGATGTGCATCTTGTACGACTTGCTCTCCAGGTAGGTGAAGAAGCGCTTGATGCCGTACCACTGCTTGTTCCAGTTGCCGTCCTTGAAGCCGGGCGTACCGTCGATCACCCAGTGCTGCTGCTCGGGCGTGAGCTTGTACCAGGGCGTGTCGCGCGGGATGCCGGCCGCCTCGGCGTACTTCATCAGGTCGCCCTGCGCTTCGGACCAGGCCGGCGTCTGGATGGTCTTGATCGCGCCGGCGCGCAGCGTGAGCTTGTCGTTTGGGATGACCAGGCCATAGTCGATGCCGATCACGCGACCGAAGCCGCGGCAGGTCTCGCACGCGCCGACCGCGGAGTTGAACGAGAACATCGACGGGATCGGATCGGCGTAGCGCAGGTCGCTTTCGGGGCAGTGCAGGCCGGTGGAGAATTTCCAGATGTCGTTCTCGCTGTCGGAGACTGCTGCGTAAACGCTCATCCTCCCCACCCCGCGCTTCAGAGCGACCTCGATCGCCTCCAGCGCGCGGGCCCGCTCGGTGCCCTGGATGCGGAAGCGGTCGGCCACCACGTCGAGCACCTTGCGCCTTGAAGTGGGGTCAGGGCCCGATTTGGAAGTCGCCCCCTTTGCGCCGGTCGCTCCGCCTTCTGAATCGGGATCTGATCCCACCTCAATTTCGCGTTCCGCCTGCACGCGCGTGAAGCCGCTGGCTGCCAGCCACTGCGCGAGTTCCTCGGCCGTCGTGCCCCCGGGTAGCTCCACCGGGAAGGTGACCACCAGCCGCGGATCGCTGCCGGCGGTGCGCGCCATCAGCTGCGCATAGATCGACTCCGAAGTGTCGTGGCGCACC
>JACMQP010000556.1 GCA_014376915.1 Ramlibacter sp. | reverse complement strand
GGCCCTGGCCACGTCCAAGAACTGCATGGCCTGCCATGCAGTGGACAAGAAGCTGGTCGGCCCGGCCTACAAGGAAGTCGCTGCCAAGTACGCCGGCCAGAAGGACGCCGTCGACAAGCTGTCGATCAAGATCATGAAGGGTGGCTCCGGCGTCTGGGGTCCGGTGCCGATGCCTGCCAACACGCAGGTCAATGAAGCCGAAGCCAAGAAACTGGCGGCGTGGGTGCTCAGCCTGAAGTGACACTGCCGAGAAAAAAGGCCCGCTTTGCGGGCCTTTTTTTTGGGTCGGGTCGTGCCGGTTCGAGCCCGGCATGACAGTCGTTAAAGCTTCTCGGCCAGCTGCTCCAGGATCGCCGGGTTCTCCAGCGTGCTGGTGTCCTGGGTGATCGCCTCGCCCTTCGCGATGGAGCGCAGCAGACGGCGCATGATCTTGCCGCTGCGGGTCTTGGGCAGGTTATCGCCGAACCGGATGTCCTTGGGTTTGGCGATCGGGCCGATTTCCTTGGCGACCCAGTTGCGCAGCAAGGTGGCGATCTGCAGCGCTTCTTCGCCGGTCGGGCGTGAGCGTTTGAGCACCACGAAGGCGCAGACCGCCTCGCCCGTCAGGTCGTCCGGCCGCCCCACCACCGCCGCCTCGGCCACCAGTTCGGTCATGGACACCAGCGCCGACTCGATCTCCATCGTTCCCAGCCGGTGGCCCGACACGTTCAGCACGTCGTCGATGCGGCCGGTGATGCGGAAGTAGCCGCGGTCCGTGCTGCGCACTGCGCCGTCGCCGGCCAAATAGTAGGTGCCGCCCATCTCCTCGGGGAAATAGCTCTTCTTGTAGCGTTCCGGGTCGCCCCAGATGTTGCGGATCATCGCGGGCCACGGGCGCTTGACCACCAACATGCCGCCGGAGCCGTTCGGCACATCCTTGCCGACCTCGTCGACGATCGCCGCCATGATGCCGGGCAGCGGCAGCGTGCACGAGCCCGGCACCAGCGGCGTCGCGCCCGGCAGCGGCGTGATCATGTGGCCGCCGGTCTCGGTCTGCCAGAAGGTGTCCACGATCGGGCAGCGCTCGCCGCCCACGTGCTTGTGGTACCACATCCAGGCCTCAGGGTTGATCGGCTCGCCGACCGAGCCCAGGATGCGCAGGCTGCTGAGGTCGTAGCGCGCGGGATGCACCTTGGCGTCGCCTTCGGCCGCCTTGATCAACGAACGGATCGCCGTCGGCGCCGTGTAGAACACTGTCACCTTGTGCTTCTGGATCATGTCCCAGAACCGGCCCGCGTTCGGAAAGGTCGGCACGCCCTCGAACACCACCTGGGTGCAGCCGGCGGCCAGCGGGCCGTACGCCACGTAACTGTGGCCGGTGATCCAGCCGATGTCGGCGGTGCACCAGAAGACGTCCGACGGCTGGATGTCGAAGGTCCAGTCCATCGTCACCTTGGTCCACAGCAGGTAACCGGCGGTGGAATGCTGCACGCCCTTGGGCTTGCCGGTGGAGCCGGAGGTGTAGAGGATGAACAGCGGGTGCTCCGCGTTGACCGGCTCCGGTGCGCAGTCGCTCGACTGGCCCTTCAGTGCCGCCTCGAACGTCATGTCGCGGCCGGCCACCATGTTGCAGGCGGTGGCCGTGCGCATGTACACCAGCACGTGCTTGAGCGTGGTGCAGCCGCCCATGGCGATGGCTTCGTCGACGATGCTCTTGAGCGGCAACTCCTTGCCCCCGCGCATCTGGAAGTTGGCGGTAATGACGGCCACGGCGCCGGCGTCGATCACTCGCTCGTTCAGCGCCTTGGCGGAGAAGCCGCCGAACACCACGCTATGGGTCGCGCCGATGCGGGCGCAGGCCTGCATCGCCACCACGCCCTCGATCGTCATCGGCATGTAGATGACGACCCGGTCGCCCTTCTTCACGCCCTGGGCCTTGAGCGCGTTGGCGAACTGGCTGACCCGCGCCAGCAGCTGCCTGTAGGTGATGCGCGTCACGGCGCCGTCATCGGCCTCGAAGATAATCGCTTCCTTGCTCTCGACCGGCGTGCCCATGTGCTTGTCCAGGCAGTTGGCCGAGGCGTTGAGCTCGCCGTCTGCGAACCACTGGTAGAACGGCGCGTTCGACTCGTCCAGCGTCTTCGTGAACGGCTTGGTCCAGACCAGGTTCTCGCGCGCCAGGCGGGCCCAGAAGCCCTCGAAGTCGCGGCTGGCCTCATCGCACAGCGCCTGGTAGGCCGGCATGCCGGAAATCCGCGCGGCCTTGACAGCTGCCGCGGGTGGCGGGAAGACACGGTTTTCAACCAGGACCGATTCGATAGCGCTCATGACGATGTCTCCGTGAGGTTGTTTGGGGATACTGTCGGTGGCAGCACTTACAAAGCACTGACTGGCTCGAAGCTGACAAATCTACCCTCATCCAGCGCGCGCCGGGCGGCAACCTACAATCCGCCCCATCGTACAAACCCTGACTATCACCTGACCCTCGCCCCATGAACGACGATCCGACCTCGAAAAAAGTCTCCCCGCTGCGGCCGCTGCCGAACCTGATCTTCGCCAGCCGCTGGCTGCAGCTGCCGCTGTACCTCGGCCTGATCGCCGCGCAGGCGGTGTACGTGGTGCATTTCGTGGTGGAGCTGTGGCACCTGATCGAGGCCGCGTTCGGCAGCCAGGCGGCGTTGCAGCAGCTGATCGCCAGCATCGGCTACAAACAGACCGTCGCGATCACTTCCCTGAACGAGACGGTGATCATGCTGGTGGTGCTGGCGCTGATCGACGTGGTGATGATCTCCAACCTGCTGATCATGGTGATCGTCGGCGGCTACGAAACCTTCGTCAGCCGCATGGGATTGCAAGGCCATCCCGACCAGCCGGAATGGCTAAGTCACGTGAACGCGTCGGTGCTGAAAGTGAAGCTGGCGACGGCCATCATCGGCATCTCGTCGATCCACCTGCTCAAGACCTTCATCAACGCCGACAACTACACGGACCGGGTGCTGATCGCCCAGACCGTCATTCACATCACCTTCCTGCTGTCGGCGATCGCGATCGCGTACACCGACAAGATCATGTCGGGCATCGCCGAGCGCCGACACTAGGCCTGCGCCCCAGGGCAACCTGCTCAGACCATCAGTTCGGGCCGCACCCAGGCATCGAACTGCTCGCCGGTGACGTGGCCGCTGGCGACGGCCGCCTCGCGCAGGCTGGTCCCTTCCTGGTGGGCCTTCTTCGCAATCTGGGCCGCCTTGTCGTAGCCGATGTGCGGATTGAGGGCAGTGACCAGCATCAGCGAGCGGCCGACCAGCTCCGCGATGCGTTCCCGGTTCGGCTGGATGCCGACGGCGCAATGCGCGTTGAAACTCGCGATGCCGTCCGCCAGCAGCCGCACGCTCTGGAGGAAGTTGTAGGCGATCATCGGCCGGAACACGTTGAGCTCGAAGTTGCCCGAGGCGCCGCCGAAATTGATCGCTACGTCGTTGCCGAACACCTGGCAGC
>JACMQP010000099.1 GCA_014376915.1 Ramlibacter sp. | reverse complement strand
TGTCGGCGCCTTCGCCCGAACGATAGCCGGCGCGGGTCTCGTCGCCGTCTGGATTGGGGGACTTGGTCATGCGTTTTCCTCCCTGGTCCTGCTTGTCAGCTGAGCGTAGCGGAGTTTGGTCCGGCGCCCAAGCGCGACCGCTCCTGGGCCAACATTTCGGCGGCAACCGCACCACAACCGCACGGCTCCCCTCCACTTGGGAGAGCCGGCTCACCCGTTTGTGGGAGGCCGACGCTGGCCCAAGCAACCAGAATCGAATCCTCAATCTTCCCCTTCAGGAGCCGCCATGCACCTACCCCACTTTTCCCGCCGCAACCAATCCCCGAATCCGCTGCTGTGGCTGAGCGGCGCGCTGGCCGCCGCCATCGTCGTTTTTGCGCTGGCGCTGGGCGTCGGCAAGGCCTTGTTCCCAGACGCGGTGGCGCTGGAACTGGCCCCCGCCACCGGCTCCGCTCCGGTGCAGCACGCGCTGGCCACTAACTTGCCGCAGGCTGACGACCCGTTCTACCAGCGCAAGCGCGATGCGAAGCAAGAGGAACTGCCGACGCAGTTCTAGGACGCCCTGCCCGCCGCGGCCCGGGGGTCAACCTGATCCTCATGGAAAACCCCATCGCGCAGGGACGCCGGCGCCGACATCACGGTGTTCAAGGCACCGGCACATGGTCGAAGGTAGCAGCGACGATGGCGCGATCTTTTGGGTCGGCGATCGCAGCCAGCGCGGCGGCGGCCTCACCATAAGCCGCGCGGTACTCCTGCGGCCTACCACCGACCGCAGCGGCGTGGGCATAAATCGCGTGGGCGAAGGCCAGCTCCCAGTCCGGCGTGTCGTGCCTGCCGAGGAAGTAAGCGCGCATCTCCTGGGCATAGGCCAGCGCCGTGGCGCCCTGCCCCAGCAACGCATGGACTTCGGCCAGCAGCATGGTTGCCCGCATGCGATGCAGGTCGGTCCCGATCTTGTCCCAGTGCCATGCCGATGCATGGGCGGCATCGAGCATCTCGCGGTCCTGCGCCGGCGTGCGGGCCTGGGTCGACAGCGCCCAGCTCCGGTTGTTGCACTCCGCCGCGAAGCGCTTGTGCGCGGCCTGGGCGTCGTCCGTGGGTTGTGACATGGGTCTTTCCTTTCGCGGGGTTGGTCAATCAGTCGCGGAGCTACACGGACCCGGAGCCGCGCAACTTGCCCTCCCCGACAAACCCGAGCCACCACACCGTGCACTCTTTGCGGTTCCGATTTTAGGCATGGTCATGTGGAAGGCCCGACAGTCTTGTCGTCGCCTGCCGCAACGAACCACCCGCGGCTGCCGCGCGAAAACAGGAAGGCGCAAGCCACCAGTTCCATGGCGATGGAGGCAACGTCGGCAATGCCGACCAGGGGCGAGCGGACCCAGACCACGCTGGCGTCCGACATGACCAGCAGCCAGCCCGCAGCCAGGAAGACCAGCACCGCCCAGCGCGCCCAGTTCCGGCGCCGGCGGATGTTGGCAATCAGCCAGAACGTGAGGCCGCCGAAGACCGAGAACAGGACAACCGACAACGCCAGCAACAACGACTTGTGCGCGGGGGGAATGCGCTCCACCAGGTCCAGCCAGTCGATCAGGCTCACGGCGAAACCCGCGAGGATCAGGTGGCACGCTTCCTTCACATCGGCCGGGATCCCCGGCGCGGCGAGCGACGCGGTGGCGGTGGTTTGCTCCATGGCGCGCTGACCGCCTCAGACCACCATCGCCGTCATCGCCCCGTCCATCGCGACGATGGCTCCGGTGATGTAGCTGGCGCGCGGCGAGCAGAGGAAGACCACCGCATTGGCGATTTCGTCGGGCGTCGCGATGCGGCGCAGCGGCAGGCGGGCGCTCAGCTGCGCCAGCGCCTCGTCGGGCGTGTTTCCGGCCAGCCGCGCGTCGGCTTCCAGGCCCTGCTGCATGCGCTCGGTGCGGGTGATGCCGGGATTCACGGCATTGACGCGCACGCCGCGCGGCCCGTAGGCCCCGGCAAGGCCGGCGCTCGCCAGCATCAGTGCCGCGTTGGCCGCACCACCGGGCAGGTGGGTCGGCCCCGCAACCTTGCCGCCGGCGCCGACCACGTTGACGATCGCGCCCTGCCCGCGCGCCGCCATCCGCTTGATCACCGGGTCCATCACGTGGATGTAGGTGAAGTATTTGGCCTGCATCGCCGCGTGCCAGGCGGCCGGCGTGAGGTCGTCCGGAGGCGTGCGGCGCGCGGCGCCGGCGGAGTTGACGAGGATGTCGATCGGCCCCGTGGCCTCGGCTTCGTCGACCATGCGGGCCGCGGCGGCGGCGTCCTGCAGGTCGGCGGGATACAGGGCGATGCGATCGCTGGCGCCGGCGAACTCCGCCAACAGCGCCTGCTTCGCCGCGGTGAGATTCTCCATGCCCCGCGAAACCAGGCTGACCCACGCGCCTTCGGCCAGCAGGCCCCGGGCGCAGGCCAGCCCGATGCCCTTGCTGCCGCCGGTGATGAGGGCGTGCTTGCCCAGGAGCTGGAGGTCCATGCTTAGTCCTGATTGTTCTTGAACAGGTCGAGGTGGCGCTGCCGCAACTCGCGCTTGAGCAGCTTGCCGCTCGGGTTCTTGGGGATCGCATCGGTGAAGACCACCGCCTTCGGGCTCTTGAAGCCGGCCATCTGCACGGCGCAATGGGCCAGTACTTCCTCCTGCGCCAGCGTCTGGCCGTTCTTGACCACCACCACCGCCACCACCGCTTCGACCCAGTGCGGATGCGGCACGCCGATCACCGCCACCTCCGACACCGCGGCCATCCGGTAGATCATCTCCTCGACCTCGCGGCTGGCGACGTTCTCGCCGCCGGTCTTGATCATGTCCTTCTTGCGGTCCACCACCGTGATGTAGCCCTCGTCATCGATGGTGCCGAGGTCGCCCGAATGGAACCAGCCGCCCTCGAAAGCCGCCTTGGTCCGTTCATCGTCGTGGAAGTAGCCGAGCATCAGGTGCGGCGAGCGATGGACGATTTCACCGACCACGCCGGGCGCAACATCCTGCATCGCATCGTCCACTACCCGGGTCTCGACGTTCAGCGCCGCGCGGCCGCAGGAGCCGGGCTTGCGCAGCTGGTCGTCCGGGCCGAGCATGGTCGCGAGCGGTGCGATCTCGGTCTGGCCGTACAGGTTCCAGAGCTTCACCTCCGGCAGCCGCGCCGCCAGTTCGCGCAGCACTTCCACCGGCATGATGGAAGCGCCGTAGTAGCCCTTGCGCAGGCTCGACCGGTCCGTCGTCTCGAGCAGCGGCGAGCGCAGCAGGGAGATCCAGACGGTGGGCGGGGCGAAGAACGACGTGATGCGGTGGCGCGCGATCAGCGGCAGCAGGTTGTCGGGCGTGGGCCTGGCGGTGATGACGTTGGTCGCACCGACGTAGATCGCCGGGCCCAGGAACACGTCGAGCTGGGCGCAGTGGTAAAGCGGCAACGCATGCAGCATCAGGTCGTCGGCGGCGATGCTGGCGTCGACGACGCAGCTCACGTACTGCCAGATCACGGCGTCGTGCGTGAGCATCGCGCCCTTGGGACTGGACTCGGTGCCGCTGGTGTAGACGATCTGCGCCAGGTCGGTGCCGGCCAGTTCAACCTCGGGCACCGGCGCGGTGCTGGCTGCGAGTTCGTCGAAGCTCACCATGCCGGCTGCCGGCGCGCTCGCCTCTTCCGACGGCAGCCAGACGAAGTCATGCACCGAAGTGTCGAGGGCCGCAGCAGCGCGCGCCAGCTCGGCCAGGCCCGAGTCGGTCGCCAGCATCTGCACCTGCGCGTGCCGCAGGATGTAGGCGACCTCGTCGGCCTTGAGCATGAAGTTGACCGGCACCAGGATGGCGCCGAGCCGGGCCAGGGCAAACCGCATCGCTGCAAACGCGTGTGAGTTGCGCGCCAGCACCGCGACACGCGAACCCTTGGCGACACCGCGCTGCGCCAGCCCCGCCGCGACCCGGTCGCAGACGGCATCGAACTGGGCATAAGTCCAGCTGGTCTGGCCGCAGACGATGGCGGTCTTTGCCGGGCAACGCCTGGCGCTGCGGTGCAGCAGGTCGGCCAGCGTCTGGCGGCGCATCACGGTCTCCATGGCTTCCTCCGGTTGGGAGAAGTGATCGTACACAAGCGCATCCGGCGCGGCGCGCAGTTCAGGCGCGCTCGAAGTCGATGTAGCTGTGCGCGGCGTCGACGGCGACCAGCCGCACCCGCAGCGTGTCGCCCACGTCCAGCCCTTCGAAGCCGCGCACCACGCGGCCCTCCAGCAGCGGGCTGGCAATGCGCACGAACGTGCCCTTGGCCGCGGCGCCCGTGACGATCGCGTCGAAGCTCTCGCCGATGCGGCCCTCCAGCAGGAATGCGGCTGCCGCTTTCAGCACCTGGCGCTCCACCTTGCTGGCGTTGTCCTCCTGCACCGTGCAGTGCTGCGCGATCGCAGCCAGCGCCACTGCCGAATACGGCGGCTCCTCGCTGGCAAGCGCTGCCTTCAACAGCCGCTGCGTCACCAGGTCGGGGAACCGCCGGTTCGGCGCCGTCGAATGGGCATAGTCGTTCACAGCCAGCCCGAAGTGGCCGAAGCCCGACGCGCCGGCGGGCGCCGCTGCGTACTCGCCCGAGCCCAGCATCTTGACCACCGCCAGCGACAGGTCGGCGAAGCCGGCCGGGTCGGCCGCGCGCCGCGCCGACAGGAACCGGTCCAGCGCCAGCGCATCGGCAGCCGCCGGCAACTGCACGCCATGCGTCGCCGCGAGTTGCATGATGCGGTCCCAGCGCCGCGGCGCCTGCAGCAGGCGGCGCAGCGCCGGAAAACCCTGCTCCGCCAGGAAGCGCGCGGTGGCGCCGTTGGCCGCGATCATCAGATCGGCGATCAGGTCCTTGGCGCGGTTCTTCTCGTCGGGGCGCAGGTCCACCAGCCGGCCGGCCTCGAACACCGGCCGGGCCGACACCGTCCTCAGGTTCAGTGCGCCCCGCTGCTGGCGCCATTGCCGCAACTGGCCGGCCAGGACGTCGTGCACGCGCAACTGCTGCTCGAGTTGCGGCACAGTCGCGAATTGCGGCAGCGGTGGCCCCTCGCCGTCCAGCCAGGCCGAGACGCCGTCGTAAGTGAGCTTGGCGCGATTGAAGACGCAGGCGCGGTAGATCCGGGAGGCCGACACGGTGCCGTCGGCCTGCACCAGCATGTCGACCACCACCGCCAGCCGCTCCTGGCCTTCGTGCAATGACGTGAGATCGGTGGAAAGCACTTCCGGCAGCATCGGGAACACGCCCGCCGCGGTGTAGACCGACGTGGTGTTGGCGCCCGCATGTTCGTCCACCGCGCCGCCGGGCCGCACCATCGCGTCGACGTCGGCCACCGCCACCAGCAGGCGCGCCGCGCCGCCAGCCAGCGGTTCGGCCATGCTGAGCTGGTCGAGATCGCGGGTGTCGTCGTTGTCGATGGAAAACCACGGCAGCTGTCGCAGGTCGCGAATATCGCCGTTGCGTTCGGGGCCGGCGCGCCGCGCAGCTTCGGCTTCCTGCAGGGCCTGGGGCGCGAAGGCGGGCAGCAGGCCGCGCGAGCGCATCGCTTCGACGGCGAGCTGGTGAAGGTCGATAGGGTCCATGGAATGCGGAGTTTGTGGGCCGGCTAACTGTACCGTCCCGTGGCGTCCCATGGACTGTTGACTTTCTTGCAACAAGATATTAGAGTGATATCAGTTTCCTGGAGACACCCATGACCGACCCAGCAGCCATCGCACAGCGGACCATCCGGACCGAAACGCCCTACCGATCTTTCAACGGGTACTGGCTGGTGGCGGCCGCCGCACTGTTGCTCGGGCTGGGCGTCCTCGTCTTCGCGCGCAACCTCGCGCCGCCGGCGCTGGGCGTCATCCTGCTGCTGGCTGGCGGGGCACTGCTGCCGGGCCTGTACATGCTGCAGCCGAACGAAGGCATCATCCTGACCCTGTTCGGCAAGTACCAGGGCACCGACCGCACCGAAGGCCTGCGCTGGACCAACCCGCTGCAAAGCGGCAAGAAGATCTCGCTGCGGGCCCGCAACCTGAACACCGCTCCGCTCAAGGTGAACGACAAGCGCGGCAACCCGGTCGAGATCGGCGCCGCAGTGGTCTGGCGCGTTCGCGACACGGCGCAGGCGGTGTTCGAGATCGACGACTACACGCGCTTCGTCAGCATCCAGGCGGAAGCGGCCATCCGGCATCTGGCAACGCTGTATGCGTACGACAGCGGCGAGGACCTCGACAAGGACGAGACCACCCTGCGCGCGGGCCTCGACGTCGTCGCCAACGCGTTGAAGGACGAATTGAACCAGCGCTTTGCCAGCGCTGGCGTCGAGGTGCTGGACGCCAAGCTCACCCACCTGGCCTATGCGCCGGAGATCGCGCACGTCATGCTGCGGCGCCAGCAGGCGACGGCCATCGTGAGCGCGCGGCACCAGATCGTCGCCGGCGCAGTCGGCATGGTCGAGGCGGCGCTGAAAGGCCTGTCCGACCGCAACCTCGTCACGCTGGACGACGAGCGCAAGGCGGCCATGGTGTCGAACCTGCTGGTGGTGCTGTGCTCGGACAACGACGCCCAGCCCGTGATCAACACCGGCACCCTCTACACGTAAGCGCTGCGG
>JACMQP010000098.1 GCA_014376915.1 Ramlibacter sp. | reverse complement strand
GTGACCGACCGCGGCAATCTCGCCGGCCCGCCCAATCCCTGGCTCACGCCGCACGCCGGGTTGCGCCACCTCCAGGAAGTCGTCGCCTGGAACCGGTCGGTATTCGATTCGGTGGCTGACGTGTTGGCCGCAGGCCAGACGCCACTGCTGATGGGCGGCGACCATTGCCTGGCCATCGGATCGATCAGCGCGATCGCGCGCCATTGCCGCCTGCAACGCAAGTTGCTGCGCGTGGTGTGGCTGGACGCCCATTCGGACGTGAACACGGCGGCCAGCAGTCCCAGCGGCAACATGCACGGCATGCCGGTGTCCTGCCTGCTCGGCCATGGCGCGCCAGAACTCACCGGCTGGAGCGGCCAGAGCGCGGCGCTGAGCGTGGACGACATCGACTTCATCGGCATCCGCAGCGTGGACGCGGAGGAGAAGCAGGCCATCCGCCAGCTCGGCCTTCAGGTCTTCGACATGCGCCATATCGACGAGCACGGCATGCGCAACACCATGACCGAGGCGCTCCATGACGTCGACGGGAACACCCACCTGCACGTGAGTTTCGACCTCGATTGCCTGGACCCGCTCGACGCCCCGGGTGTCGGTACGGGCGTGCGCGGCGGCCCGACCTACCGCGAGATGCAACTGTGCATGGAGATGATCGCCGATACCGGCCAGCTGGCGTCGCTGGACGTCGTGGAGATCAATCCGGCGCTCGATGTGCGCAATCGCACCGCCGAACTGGCCGTCGAATTCATCGCCAGCCTGTTCGGCGCTTCGACGCTGGCGCGCTGAGCTTGTGACCGGCCCTGCGCGGCTGCGGCTCAGGAGGGGCGCTTGACGGCGCCGTCCTCGTCGGTGCCGTCGTCTTCCTCAGCCGCCAGCTGATCCACTTCGAGGTCGGTGTCGTCGTCGCTGCCGCGGCTGGCACGATCGACGTGGTCGGGCAGGATGTCCCGGCCGCTGCCCGAATCGCTCGGGTCGGCCGAGGCGCGCTCGCCAGTGCCGGAGCGGTCGGTGTCGCTGTTCATCTGGTCGGGGCCAAGCTCGCCCATGGCATCGCTGCCGCTGTCGGAACTGTCGCTCGGGCCGAGCCGGTCCGCTCCGCGGCCGCTGGAATGAACGGGGGCGCGCTCGCCGCCCAGGATGCTGCTGGTTGCCATGGTGGTTTTCCTCGTGTGTTTCCTGTGTGAGTGGATTGAGTATTGCGCCCGGACCCGACAAGACAGCGTCGGCGCCCATGCGTTCGGTGTGTCAGCGCAGGCCGACGCGTCGGTGGGATGTGGATCCTGGCCGCTGCTCTGAATTCGATTGTGGGCACGTTGCACCGGAATGCAAATTTCCCACGCGCGCATGGCCACCATGCCGAGCGAAAAAGCCAGGCTGCCGGACCCGGCGACGATTCTCCAGGTCTGCGCGGCGGCTAAGCCAGCAACGCCACGTTGCCGCCGGCCGCGGTCGTGTTGATGGTGAGCGTCTGTTCGACGCAGAAGCGCTGCAGATAGTACGGGCCGCCAGCCTTGGGGCCGGTGCCCGACAGGCCTTCGCCCCCGAACGGCTGGACGCCGACCACGGCGCCGATCATGTTGCGGTTGACATACACGTTGCCGACGCGGGCGCGTGCGGCGAGGGCGCGCGCGCGGCTGTCGATCCGGGTCTGGATGCCCAACGTGAGGCCGTAGCCGAGGGCGTTGACCTGGTCGATCACGGCGGCCGGATCCCCGCTCCAGCGCATCACGTGCAGCACCGGCCCGAAGATCTCCTGCTGCACGTCGGCGATGCGGGCCACTTCGAAGATCTGCGGCGGGATGAAATACATGCCACAAGGACTGGCCGTTTGCTGCAACCCTTGCACCTGCTTCCCGATCCCGTCGAACGCTGCCCGGTCGATCACCGGCCCGACGTCGGTGGCGAGCCGCGCCGGATCGCCCGTGACCAGTTCGCGTGCTGCGCCGACCAGCATTTCGATCACCGCGTCGGCGATGCCTTCATGCACGCACAGCAGCCGCAGCGCGGAACAGCGCTGACCGGCCGAGCGGAACGCGCTTTGCACCACCGCATCGGCCACCTGCTCGGGCAGCGCAGTGGAGTCCACCAGCATGACGTTGATGCCGCCGGTCTCCGCGATCAGCGGCACGATGGGGCCGTCCATGGCCGCCAGCGCGCGGGCGATGCTGCGGGCGACCTGCATCGAGCCGGTGAACACCACGCCGGCAATGCGCGGCGCGGCGACCAGCGCCGCGCCGACGGTCTCGCCCGGCCCGTGCAGCAGTTGCAATGCATCCGCCGGCACACCGCACTGATGCAGCAGCTTCACTGCTTCCTGCGCGATGGTCGGCGTCTGCTCCGCCGGCTTCGCCAGCACGCTGTTGCCAGTGGCCAGGGCGGCCGCGACCTGGCCGGTGAAGATGGCCAGCGGAAAATTCCAGGGACTGATGCAGACCCAGACGCCGCGCGCCACCAGCCGCAGCTCGTTCGATTCCCCGGTGACGCCCAGTGTCACTTCCCCATACCGGTCCGGCAACGACTGCGGCTGCATGATGCGTTCGGCCTCGTTGGCGTAGTAGCGCAGGAAGTCCACCGCTTCGCGCACCTCCGACACCGCGTCGCCGAAGGTCTTGAACGCCTCCTTCACCAGCAGGGCGCACAGCCGCGGCAGCTGCGCCTGCATCGCTTCGGCCGCGTGGCGCAGGATGGCTGCCCGCTGCCGGGCGTCGACACGGCTCCAGCCGCGCCCGGCGGCGATCGAGCGGTCGACCGCTGCGCCGATCGCGGCGACGTCGAACAGCGGCACCGAGGCGACCCGCGTCGTTTCCAGGGCGGCCAGCAGCGGCGCCCGCATGCTTTCGACTGTGAGGTCCACACCGTCGCTGTTGCGGCGGCCCGGCCCGTAGAGGTCGGGCGGCAGCGGCAGCGCAGGCTCGTTCTGACGGCACAGCGGCGAGACGAGCAGCTGGTCCATGCCCACCGACTCGTCGGCCAGCTGGTGAACGAACGACGAGTTGGCACCGTTCTCCAGCAGCCGGCGCACCAGGTAGGCGAGCAGATCGCGATGCCGGCCCACCGGCGCATACACGCGACAACGGACCGGACGGTCCTTCAGCACCTCGCGGTAAATGCCTTCTCCCATCCCGTGCAGGCGCTGCAGCTCGAACCCGGCCCGGCGGGTTCGCTGCGCCAACTGCAGGATGGCGGCGATGGTGCCGGCGTTGTGGGTTGCGAACTGCGCATAGATCACGTCGCCCGCGTCGAGCAGCGCGCGGGCGCAGGCCAGGTAGGAGATGTCGGTGTGGTGCTTGTGCGTGAACACCGGGTAGTGCGGCATTCCCAACTCCTGTGCCCGCTTGATCTCCGCGTCCCAGTACGCGCCCTTCACCAGCCGGCACATGAAGCGCAGCTTCAGCGCGCGGCCCAGCGCTGCGACATGCGCAATCAGCTCCAGCGCCCGGGTCTGGTAGGACTGCAGCGCCAGGCCGAAGCCCTGCCATTGCGGTTGCTGGTCGGCCACGCGCCGCGCCAGCGCCTCGAAGACGTCGAGCGACAGCTCCAGCCGGTCCACTTCCTCGGCGTCGATGGTGAGATTGATGTTGGCGCGGGCCGCGAGTTCGCAAAGGCCCCACACGCGGGGCACCAGTTCCGCCAGCACCCGCTCGCGCTGCGCGTCTTCGTAGCGCGGATGCAGGGCGCTGAGCTTGATCGAGATGCCGTCGTTGTCTTCCGGCGAGCGGCCGGCCTGGCCGTCATGCCCGATCGCAACGATGGCGGCGCGATAGCTTTCAAGGTAGTGCAGCGCGTCGGTTTCGGTGCGCGCGCCTTCGCCCAGCATGTCGTACGAGTAAACCAGGTCGGGCTGCTTGCGTCGCGCGACAGCGGCTTCTTCCAGGGCTTGACCGATGTCCTGGCCGAGCACGAACTGGCGCCCGAGCAGCTGCACCGCCCGCAGGGTCGCGGCCACGATGGTCCTGGCGCCGAGTCGCGACAACATGCCTGGTTGCGCACCATCCTGGTTGGGGTCGGGCAGCAGCTTCTTCGACATCGCGATGGCGGCCTGCGACAGCCGCGCCAGCGGCGAGTCGGGCGCCGCCTCGAAGTCGGCGCGACCGAGCTGGTCAGCCGTGAGCACGATGGCGGTTTCGGCGTCGGGCACCCGCAGCAGCGCCTCCGCCAGCCGCATCAGCGCCAGGCCTTCGGCGCTGCCGATCGGGTATTCCTTGAGCAGGCTTTCCATGGCCCAGAACGGCGGCGGACGCCGGCGCACCGCGTCGACCCAAGGGGTGGCGACGCGGGCCGCCGCCGGCCAGTCCAGGGCGTCGCCGAGCAGGGCCAGCCCGGCGACGACACTGTCGGCCTCGGGCCGGTACGGAGAGGGCAGGTGCTGGGTCATGAACCAATCGTCGCTGGCTTTGCAGTGAAGTTCACGCTAAATTCTCACAATGTACAGAATAATTCACTAGGAATGACCCGGCAGCTCGCCGATCTGGACCGCATTGACCTGCGCATCCTCGACGCGCTACAGCGCGACGGGCGGCTGTCCAACCTCAAGCTGGCGGACGCAGTGACGCTGTCGCCTACGGCGGTGCTGGCCCGGGTGCAGCGACTGGCTCGCGACGGGTACATCGTCGGCTACGAGGCGCGGCTGAATCCGGCGCAACTCGGCGCCGGCATGCTGGTGTTTGTGGAGGTTCTGCTCGATCGCACCACGGCCAACGTGTTCGACGCCTTCAAGGCGGCGGTGCAGGCGCACCCGGAGATCATGGAATGCCACATGGTCGCTGGCGGCTTCGACTACTTGCTGAAGACGCGGATGGCGGACATGCAGGCCTATCGCAACTTCGCCGGCACGGTGCTGTGGCAGTTGCCGGGAGTGCGTGAAACGCGCACCTATCCGGTGATGGAAGAAGTCAAGCACACCACCCGGCTGCCGCTGCGTGTGTAGGATGGCCGCTCCTGGAGATCGACCATGACCTATTTGCTGGCCCTGGACCAGGGCACTTCGAGTTCGCGCAGCATCGTGTTCGACGAGCACGGCAACAGCGTGGCGCAGGCGCAGCAGGAGCTGCCACAGATCTATCCGCAACCGGGGTGGGTGGAACACGACCCGATGCAGATCTGGCGTGGCCAGCTCGCCACGGCGCGCGAAGCGCTCGCCAAGGCGGGACTGAAAGCTTCCGACATCAAGGCGATCGGCATCACCAACCAGCGCGAGACCACGCTGGTGTGGAACCGCAAGACCGGCCAGCCGATCCACCACGCGATCGTCTGGCAGGACCGCCGCGGCGAACCGTTGTGTGCGCAGTTGCGCGAGCAGGGCCACGCGCAGTCGATCCAGTCGCGCACCGGCCTCCTGATCGACTCGTACTTTTCGGCCACCAAGATCAAGTGGCTGCTGGACAACGTGGCCGGCGCGCGCGAGCAGGCGCAGCGCGGCGAGCTCGCGTTCGGCACGGTCGACAGCTGGTTGCTGTGGCAGCTTACTGGCGGCCGACTGCACGCCACCGACGTTAGCAATGCGTCGCGCACCATGCTGTTCAACATCCACACCAATCAGTGGGACGCGGAGCTGCTCGCGTTGCTGGAGGTGCCCGCGTCGATGCTGGCGCAGGTGCTGCCTTCCAGCGCGCAGTACGGCGCGACGGAAGCTTCGCTACTCGGCGCGCCGATCGCCATCGGCGGTGTCGCCGGCGACCAGCAGAGCGCGCTGTTCGGCCAGGCCTGTTTCCGGGCCGGCATGGCCAAGAACACCTATGGCACCGGCTGCTTCCTGCTGATGCACACCGGCGAGCGGTTCCAGACCTCGACCAATGGACTTCTGACCACCAGCGCCGCGCAGACCTGCGAAACGCCGGAGTTCGCCCTGGAAGGCAGCGTCTTCGTCGGCGGTGC
>JACMQP010000555.1 GCA_014376915.1 Ramlibacter sp. | reverse complement strand
GGGTTCTCGCCCAGGCCCTGCGCGTGCGGGTCGGCAAATACATGGCAGCCGTGCAGCCGTTCGATCACGCCGCACCGGCCGCGCGCATAGCCCGGTAGCCGGGTGTGGTGCGGCACCGGCCGGGCCTGCGTGCGCACCCGCTGGCCGACGCTGAACTGCGGCGCTGCTACTTCCGGCCGCAACGTGGGCGAACCCTGCGCCAGCGCCGCCGGCACATCCGCCGCCGCCAGGACGCGAGCGAGCGGCACCGGCGGATGGAGCATCCGGCCGGCATCGACTTCGTTCGGCAGCACCTGGCCGCGCTCGGCCATCAGCTTCTCGAGCGCCGCGAGCCAGATCTGGTAATAGCTCATTTGAAGGTACTCCGGCAGCGTCTCGCGCGCCGACCGGCTCATGTCGATATTCCAGCTCCGGGTGGCCCCCATCGCCAGCGTCAGCGCCAGCACCATCGGCTCCCAGCGCGCGTGAAAAAGCTCGCCCTCCGGCTCGGGCACGACGGTGCCGAATCCGAGCCGGCCGCCAAGGTCAGCATGGCTCTCGTACGTCATGGCGCTGCTCCCGGCAATCGGGCCAGGCCCGTGCCGATCATGCTGTCGCGGGTGACCAGGCCGGCGAGCTGCTCCTGGTCCATGTGCCCAGTGCCGGCGGGACGCTGCGGAATCACCAGGTAGCGCACCTCCGCGGTCGAGTCCCAGAGACGGACGTCCTTGCCCGGCGGCAGGCTCACCCCGAAATCCGCCAGCACGCCGCGCGGATCGCGCACCACGCGGGACCGGTAAGGGGCGCTTTTGTACCAGACCGGCGGCAGGCCAAGCACCGGCCACGGGTAGCAGCTGCACAGGGTGCACACCACCATGTTGTGGACCTCGTCGGTGTTGGGCAGCGCCACCATGTGCTCGCCCTGCCGGCCGGTATAGCCCATCGAGGAAATCGCGGCTGTGGCGTCGCTCACCAGCCAGTCGAAGAACGCCGTATCGGACCAGGCCCGGGCCACGACGCGCGCCCCGTTGCGTGGGCCGATGCGGGTCTGGTAGGTGTCGATCAGCAGGTCCAGAGCGGCCGGGTCGATGTAGCCCTTCTGCGTCAGGACGGTCTGCAGCGCCCGCACGCGCAGCTCGGTGTCGTCGAGCTCGCTATGGTCATCATGGTGATCATGGTCGTGGTCGTTCATCGCCGAATAATCGCACAGCCGCAGTCCCATGCCCAGGACTCAATCCGCCCGGATCCCGCGCTCCCTGATCACCGCGCCATAGCGCTTGCTGTCATCCGCCATCAGCGCTGCGAACTGCGCGGGCGACATCGGGCTCGGCTCGGCTCCGATGGTGGCGATCTGGGTGCGCACGGCCGGCAGCGCGAGGATCTTGTTGATCTCGCGGTTCAGTCGCGCGACGATCTCTGGCGGTGTGCCGGCGGGCGCGTAGGCGGCGAGCAGCTCCGGCAATCCGACAAGCCACCGACAGCTGCGACAGGATGCCTTGGTGGCAGCGGGACGGATTGGGCATTCATGGTCTGCGCCTTCGATTGACAACCCTGCCGATGTGGCCTGCTCCCCGGCGCCGCGCTTGACCCACGTCCATCAGAAGAGCGCGCGATTGGCGCTCCAACCGACGTGGACCAGCATGCCCGCCGCGATCAGCAGCGACAGGACGGCGAAGCCCTGCTGCAGGCGCGGACCCGACAGGTGGCCGGCGAACAACCGTCCCGCCAGCAGGCCCGTCACAGCGCCGGCCGCGAACGGCAAGGCAACCGCCCAGGGCACCTGGCCGGCGACGCTGGCGTTGAACACGCCGCCGGCCGAAACCAGCGCGAGCACGCCCATGGTGGTCGCCACCACCGCCTTCATGGGCAGGTCGGTGAATGCC
>JACMQP010000011.1 GCA_014376915.1 Ramlibacter sp. | reverse complement strand
GGCACGAGGATCGCGACGCCGATGAAGATCAGCCGGCGGTGAAGCGACCGATAGTTGAGATAGGCGAACAGCACGCCCACCATCACCGAAGCGATCAGGTACCGTACGCCGCTGCAAGCCTCGACGACCGACCAGCTGCCCGAGGGTATGACGAACTGCTGCCCTTCGCGGAACACCGGAATGCCGCTCAAGCGCAGCGCGAACACAGTGAAATCGGCGGTCCACTCCATCATCTGCGGAGTCACGAACTCGCCGACCGGGACCGCGAAGAACAGAAAGGCCAGCGGAAACGCGATCGTGCGCGCCGCACTCAGGCCGAGCACCGTCACCACGGCCAGTACCAGCAGGGCGGTGAACGCGAGTTGCGTCACTGCGTTGGTGGTGGACAGATCGCCGAGCAGCCAGATCAGGGCGGCAACGCCGATCGGCAGCAGCACCCACGCGCTGGCGCGGGGCCTGCGAACCGCCAGCGCGTCGCGTTGGCGCCAGATCAGCCAGGCCACGATCGGCGGCACCGTGAACGCGTGGGCGAAGGTGTCGGAACGCGACCAGATGGTCACCATCGCGGTGGCGGTTTCGCGGTACAGCAGCAGCACGCTGGCAAGCAGCAGCACGAGGGCGACAAGCGTGGGACTCCACTGCGGGACGACGGAGCGGCGGTCAAAGGCGGTGCTCACGCTGCGACTCCATCGGCAGACACGGCGAGTGCCGTGGGTACAGCGGATGCAGCGGATGCGGCGGGTACTGCGGACCCGGCGCCCAGATAGCGGTCGATCCCCGACAGGTGGGCATCCCAGCTGTAACGCTCCAACACACGGCGGCGCCCCGCCCGGCCGATCTCGGCGGCCGCCTCGCCAGCCCGCAGCAGCGCATCGATCCGAGTCACGAACTCGGCCGCCTCGGTCGCCGCCAGCAGCTCGGTGCCGGGCTCGGCGTCGATCGAATCGACACAGGATTGCGACGCGACGACCGGCCGCGCCATCGCCATCGCTTCGAGCACCTTGTTCTGAATGCCACGCGCCAGGCGCAACGGCGCCACCACCACGGCGGCGTGCTGCAGATAGGGGCGCACGTCGGGCACGGTGCCGGTGACAACGACGGCGTCGGACGCCAACGCCAGCACGGCCGGCGTGGGACTGCGCCCGACGACGAAGAAGCGCAGATGCGGCCAGGCCGAGCGCAGCGCGGGCAACACGTCTCGCACGAACCATTTGACCGCGTCGACGTTTGGCCAGTAGTCCATGGCGCCAGTGAACACGAGCGGAATCTGCCCGACGGGAAACGGCGATGGCCGGTCCGGGTCGGGTGCGAAGTAGTCGGCATCGACGCCGTTGCTCATGGCCTCGACCCTGGCCGAGCACTCCGGCGCCAGACCGCGAAACAAGGTGGCCTCGTTCTCGGTGACGAAGAAGGAGCGGCTGGCACGCGCCGCGACGGCGCGCTCGTAGGCCAGCAGGCGCACGCCTTCGCGCCGGTAGGCCCAGGACAGCGGCCAGCGGTGTGAGCCGGCGTATTGGGTCCACTTGGCCGAGTCCACGTCGACAAAATCGACCAGCATTGGCACCCCGGGCAGCGCGTCGGCGTACTGCGCCATCGACGACGAGAAGACGACTGCGGCGTCGATCGGCTGCGCCGCAGCGGTGTGGCTCACCCAGCGCTTCAGGCCGACATCCTGGTAGTAGCGAAGCGTCAGCGCCTGCCCGCCCAACAGGCCGGCAAGGCTGGCCAGCCTGGCGCGTTGAGGGTTCAGGCGTGCGGCGTGCAGACCGGCACACAACGGCGCGAGCGCGGCGAGGTACTGCTCGTCTTGCGGATCGTCGATGAAAGTCCCGAGGAATACCCGGTGGCGCGCCGCGAGGTGCTTGAGCAAGTGATACGAACGGACCTTGTCGCCCTTGTTCGGGGGAAAAGGCAGTCGATGAACCAGGAACAGCAAGTTGCTCACGCGATCATTCAGCCCAGATTGCGCACAACGAACGGCCCGAGCCAGTTCGCGACCCCGATCGGCAGGCGCCGCCAGGTCTCGATCAGGAGCCGGTACTTCGCGTTCGCGGGGTTGTTCTGCGGGATCGCGTCGCGCTTGTACAGGCAGTACTCGTAGTGCAGCGGCGTGGGCTCGAAGCCCCAGTTCTTTTTGAACGCGTAGGAGCCGGTGCCCTGCTTGCTGCGGCCGTAATCGAACAGGCCGATGCCGCGCTCGCCGGCGCGGCGCATCAGCTCCCAGTACTTGAAGTCGTTGGCCGCGAGATCGCGCGCCGACTCGTCGTCGCCGGCGTAGTAGGGCAGCACCTCGTCGCGGAAGTAGAAGCTGAGCACGCTGCTGAGCGGGCGGCCATCGGGCGCCGTGACGGTGAGCACATCGCAGTCGGCGCCGAATTCGTCGCGCAAGGTCTGGAAGTAGCGCTTCGGCAGCGCCGGCGTGCCGTGCCGGTGCATGTTGTCGGCATAGAGCGCGAAGAAGCGCTCCACGCCGTCGTCGAAGGCGGCGCGCAGCCCGTTCTTGATGCCCTTGCGGACCATGGCGCGTTGCTTGCGCGGGATCGCCTGCATATTGGCCTCGGGCTCGGCCAGGATCGCCTTGCGAAAGGTGACGTAGAGCTGCTGAACCGGCCAGTCGGGATGCCGCGCGCTCATGTGCCGCAACTCGAGATGGTCGACGCCGAGGCTGCGGGCGATCGTCTGCGCCTGCGCTTCGAGGGCCTCGCCGGCCTCCGCAGAGTTTGCGGCCACGCCGCCATAGACAGCGAACGGCAGGCTGACCAGCGAGTTGCCGAACAGCAGGCTGTTCACATGGGCGAGCGGCAGCACGCCTTCGATTTGGCCATCGACCTCGGCATAGAGAAAATAGGCCTCGTGGCGGAATACCTCGCGCAGGATCTTCTGCCAGCCGGCGCGGTGGAAGAAGGTGGCGGCCGGGCAGGCCTGGACGAAATCGTCCCAGCGCCGGGCGGTCGGGGCGTCTTGCGCAGACAGCCTCTGGATGCTGATCATCTGAGCCGCCGCCATCACGCCGGCGCTGCGTTGGCAGCGTGAGGGCGGTCGAGGAAGATGTGGTCCATCCGCCCCCATTCGAAGTCGGCCAGCAGGCTTTGAAGCCGGCCTTCCATGCGGTCGAT
>JACMQP010000097.1 GCA_014376915.1 Ramlibacter sp. | reverse complement strand
GACACCGCCGGCCATCAGCCGCATCAGTTCCCGGCGGTTGCGGTAAACCGCTTCCGGCGTGATCGCGCTCGAAACCGGGTGGACGAACCCGTCGCGTTGGGTCTTGATCAGCATGGCTTTATTCCTTGTGAGGCCGTTGTATTGGATACGCAGCGCATTCTCACAAGGATTCAAGAACCCTACTTAGAGCGTGCCGTAGCTGTGCAGGCCGGACAGGAACATGTTGACGCCCAGGAAGGCAAAGGTGGTCACTGCCAGGCCGACCAAGGCCCACCACGCCGAGACGGTCCCGCGCAGCCCCTTCATCAGGCGCATGTGCAGCCAGGCGGCGTAGTTGAGCCAGACGATCAGGGCCCAGGTTTCCTTCGGATCCCAGCTCCAGTAACCGCCCCAGGCCTCAGCAGCCCAGAGCGCGCCCAGCACGGTGGCGATCGTGAAAAAGGCGAAGCCGACGGCAATCGATTTGTACATTACGTCGTCCAGCACTTCCAGCGCCGGCAGCTTGGAAGCGATGCGCTGGCGCCCAAACAAGATGCCGCCCACGAACAGGGCTGAAATGCCGAAGTAGACCGCCCAGTAGCTGCTGCCGCCCTCGATCGTCTTGCGGAACACCACCGGCTCGAAACACAGCACCACGCCCAACAGCCACAACGGCGCCAGCTTGTACCAGCGGGTCTGGCCGGCCTGCTGCTTGATCAGGTAGGCGAATCCCACCATGGCGGACAGCGCGAAGGTGCCGTAGCCGATGAAGTTGGCGGGCACGTGCAGCTTCATCCACCAGCTCTTGAGCGCTGGCACCAGCGGCTGGATCTCGTGGGCCTCGCGCACCACCGTGTACCAGAGCAGGAAGCCGACGGCCGCGCTGACCACCAGCATCACGAAGGCGCCGAGCGCGCGGGTGCGGTACTGGTCCTCGAAATACAGGTAGAAGGCCGTGGTCAGCCAGCAGAACAGGACGAACACCTCGTACAGGTTGCTCACCGGGATGTGGCCGATGTCGGCGCCGAGCAGGTAACTCTCGTACCAGCGCACCAGCGTGCCGATCAACGCCATGGCCACGGCAGCCCAGGCCAGTCGCGAGCCGATCAGGGACATCGCCGCACCTTCGCCGCGTGAGACGATGCCGAGCCAGTAGAAGATGGTGCTCATGAAAAACAACATGCTCATCCACAGGATGGCGGACTGGCTGGAGAGGAAGTATTTCAGCCAGAACACGTTTTCGGCGCGCGCCAAGCTGCCCTGGTAAGAGGCGATGCCCAGCAGAGCGAAGGCAGCAGCGACCAGCATCAGCACCCGAAGCGGGCGCCAAAACCAGCCGATCCAGACGGCAGCGGGGACCGCCGCAACCAGGATGCCCTTTTCGTAAACATCCATGTAAGCCGAGTAGCGCGAGAAAGCGTACAGGCCACCCGCGGCGACGATGGCGGCGAACAGCCAGTCCAGCCAGTTGCGGCGGACGAAGAAGCCTTCGTTCAGGTCGAACGTCGTGGTCGTGGTCGTGGTCGCGGTGGTCATGCCGTAAGTCCCATGAGTTTGTCCTTGAGCACGGCGAATTCGCGATCCGTGTCCATCGTCTTGCGATTGCTGGAGAGCGCCATCGTAGCCTGGGCCCCGCCGTCGCGCGGCGCCAGCCAAACCCAGACCCGGCGTTCGCGAACATACAGCATGGCGAATACACCCAGGATCAGCAGGGCGCAGCCCAGATAGACGATGTTGCGGCCCGGGCTGCGGGTCACCTGGAACACGCTGGCCTGCACCTGGGTGAAGTCCTTGAGCTGGAAGGCGACCGGCGCCGGATAGAGGGACGCATCGCTCAGCGCCAGCACCGCCTGGTTCATGAAAACCTGGGTTTTTTCGTCCGGCTGCAGCGGCTTGAGCCCGTTCTGCTCGCGGGTCAACTGGGCCAGTTCGAACAGTGCGCCGCTCAGGATGCGGACCAGCACCTCTCCGGCGCGACCGCGCTCGGCCTCCGGCACGTTGGTTTCCATGAATTCGGAAATGGCCTGCAGTCCGCCCTTGGACGCGCCAGCCTTGTCCGGCTGCGCCCCACCGGCGAACAGGTCGAGCGCGCGCGACGCCGAGGCAGTGAGCTGGCCGGCCAGTTCCGGGCGCGACGCGTCGGTCGCCTTGGCAGCGTAGCCGCGCACGGCCCGCTCACGCATCGCCGGATCAAGCAAAGCCAGCCGCAGCCGCACGAAGCCGTCGAGGCCGCCCTGATCGTCGACCGGCACCCGCAGGTAGCGAAAGCTGTCCGCCGGCGTGTCACGCACTCCGAGCAAAAACACCGACACGCCGTCGCCCATGTCCACGGGCAGCATGTAGTTGTTGAATTCCCGCGCCTGGCCCGCCGGGTCGCGCAGCTTGTAGCTGACGCTGGGGCCCACGTTACGCAGTTCTTTCTTCGTCGTGGTCTTGTTCGCAGCACCCAGGCGCGCGTCAAGCGACTGCCTCAGGTCGACCTTGCGCACATCCGTGCCCGAGGCGTCGCCGGCGCCGAAGTTCTCCACGTTGATGACGCGCAGCCCAGTGAATTCCAGCGTCATCTTGTCCGCGACGCCGCCGTCGCCTCGAACCAGCTGCGTGGTGCCGCCGATCGTGCCGTCGACCTCGAACGGCTTGCCCGCCGCATTCATCGGCACGGCCCGCAGCTTCACCTTCGAGCCGCCGTCGTCAAAACTTGGTTGGTAGATCTCGACGCCGCGGTGCCGTGCCGGATGGTTGACCTCCACCCGCGCCGGCACCTGCTCGCCGGTCTCGCGGTCGTGGATCACGATGTCGCTGGCGAACAGCTTGGGCATGCCGGTGGAGTAGTACTCGACGATGAATTTCTTCAACTCGATCGAGAACGGCAGGTCCTGCAGCAGGATGCCGTCCGATTGGTTCAGGATCGCCGTGCCCGATTGCGTGCCCTCCGCCACCAGCAGGTTGCCGCGGAAGGTGGGGTTGGAGGTCGACAGCCGGTGATCGGGCTTCACGTCCGCGATCATCCCGCCGCCGGTGTACGGCGTCTTGCCGTTGAACAGCATCTGGGCGCGCACGATCAAGTCGCCATCGAGCAGGCCGCCCAGACAGACCAGCACGATGGCGCTGTGGGCGGCGATGTAACCCAGCTTGTTCGCAGCCCCGGCCTTGGCTGCCACCATCCAGCCGCCCTCGCGCTGCTGCAATCGCACCTTCCAGCCACCGCCGGCCAGCGTCTTGCCGATGCGCTGCGCCGCCGCTTCCGGCGCCAGCACCAGCGACGCCGTCGCGCGATGGTGAAAGGCCTGCAGGCTCTGCTCGCGCATGTTCTCCTTGAACACTTTCAGGTCGGTGAAGATCTTGGGCGTGTTGCGGGCAATGCAGAGCGACGTGCTGGCGACCAGGAAGGCCAGGATCAGCAGGAACCACCAGGCGCTGTAGACGGCATTGAGCTTCACCGCCATGAACACCGACGCCCAGAACGGCCCGAACTGGTTGACGTAGTTCACCAGCGGTTCGTGCTGCTTGATCACGGTGCCGATCACCGACGCGATGCAGATCACGGTCAGCAGCGAAATCGAGAACCGCATCGACGACAGCAGTTCCACCGCGCCGCGCCAGGTGGGTGAGCCGGTCCGTACGCGAAGGCCTTGGGAGGAAGCTGTCATGGGGTGGGTGAATGGAAAAAGGCGGAAATCCGGAGATCCCGCCTTCATTAGGTGTGCTGGAAGGCGGGCTTGGTTCCCGCCGTCCGCCGTTTACCGCAAGCCGGCGATGTAATCCGAGACGGCCCGGATTTCGCGGTCATTGAGCTTTGCCGCGACCTGCATCATTT
>JACMQP010000554.1 GCA_014376915.1 Ramlibacter sp. | reverse complement strand
TATGGGTGCCTGCGTGCCGACGGCCGCCCCGGTTGAACAGCCGCTGGCCGACTGGGCCAGCGCTCTGATCCATGCCCGCTGCACCGTGCTGCCCAAGCGGCTGGCCACGCCGGGGCCGGACCGGCCCCAGCTCGAGGCGATTCTGGGCACGGCTGCTTCGCGCCGGCCGCGCCGGGCCCGGCCGGCTTTGGCGCACTATGTGAGTGAACTGGAGGTGCGGTCATGAGCCCGTCCGTCGATTCGCACGGCGCGTCCTGACGAGGACGATTGACCAGGATCAAAGTTCGCAGCGCCCCGGACGCGTACTGTCTGGCACTTGACTGCCTCGACTTCCGACGCCACTGCCGGCGCCCTGGACCCGCTGCTGTACCACTGGCCGCGCGACACAGTCATGCACTTTGACGACGCCATTGCGGTGACGGCGATCGACGTGGTCTACCTGGGCGCGGCGAAGCCTGGGCTCGAACCGGTGCCAGCCGCCGCCGCGGCCTGATCGCCATGGACCCCGGCGAGCGTTTCAATGGCCTCAGCCACCTGGCGGGCACCGGGCTGGCGCTGGCCGGCGCGGCCGTCCTGATCGTGGGCGCGGCGCGGCTGGCCGATCCCTGGCGGATCGTGAGCTTCAGCATCTACGGCGCCATGCTGGTCACGCTCTACCTTTTTTCCACGCTGTACCACAGCATGCGCGGCCGGGCCAAGCAGGTGCTGCGCAAGTTCGACCACTGTTCGATCTACCTGCTGATCGCCGGCACCTACACACCGTTCGCCCTGGTGACGCTGCGCGGCGCCTGGGGCTGGTCGCTGCTGGGCAGCGTCTGGAGCCTGGCGATCCTGGGCATCGTGCAGGAGATCTGGCTGGCGCGAGGTGAGCGCTGGCTGTCCCTGGCGATTTACGTCCTGATGGGATGGCTGGCCCTGGTCGCGGTCGTTCCGCTGTGGCTGGCGCTCACGCCCGCAGGCTTCGGCTGGCTCGCGGCCGGCGGGGCGTTCTACACCGGAGGAATCGTTTTCTACGCCACCGACCACAAGCTGCGCCATGGCCACGGCGTCTGGCACCTGTTCGTACTGGCCGGCAGCAGCTGCCATTTTTTCACCGTCCTGCACTACGTCGCCTGACACCCGACCGCCTGCGGTCCGTGCGATGGCGGGCGACACCGAGCTGGGCCTGGCGCTAAGCGAACTGTTCATCCCGCTGCTGCAACGCCAGTTTGACGAGGATCAGACGGTGGCGGGCGCGACCGGCGTATGTTGGCGCATGGACTTCAGCCCCTCGCCCCTGGCCCTGGCCCTGCGCCAGCAACTGGAAGCGTTCCTGCAGCGCTACCTGCTGCCGTACAACGCGGCCTGGCACCGTTCGGTGCAGGAGGGCCTCTATCCGCCGCCGTTCCTGGCCGACCTGAAGGCGCTGGCCCGCGAGCAGGGACTCTGGAACCTGTTCCTGCCGTCCCTGCGCACCGACGAGCCCGGCACGGCAGTGGGTCCCCTGGACTACGCGCCGCTGGCCGAGGTCATGGGCCGGCTGCCGTGGGCGTCCGAAGTCTTCAACTGCAGCGCGCCCGACACCGGCAACATGGAGTTGCTGCACCTGTTCGCGACGCCGGGCCAGCATGCGGACTGGCTGCTGCCGCTGCTGGAAGGACGGATCCGTTCGGCCTTCGCCATGTCGGAGCCGGACGTCGCGTCGTCCGACCCGACCAACCTGCAGACCACGGTGCGGCGCGACGGCGGCGAGCTGGTGCTGAACGGCCGCAAGTGGTTCATCACCGGCGCGGCCCATCCCGACTGCCGGTTGCTGATCGTGATGTGCCGCAACGACGGCGCTGGCGACGAGGAGGCCCACCACCGCCACAGCATGGTGCTGGTGCCGCTGGCGACGGCCGGCGTCACCGTCGTGCGCAACATCAGCGTGGTGCACCATCTGGCGCCTGAGGGCCACTGCGAAATCTTGTTGCGCGACGTACGGGTGCCTGCCGCCAACCTGCTGGGCGGCTGGGGTGAAGGCTTCGCGATGGCGCAGGCCCGGCTCGGCCCGGGCCGTGTGCACCACTGCATGCGAACGATCGGCCAGTGCGAGCTGGCGCTGGAGCTGATGGGAGAACGGGCGCTGGAGCGCATCACCTTCGGCAAGCACCTGTCGGAGTTCGCGAACGTGCAGGACTGGATTGCCGAGTCGCGCATCGAGATCGACCAGGCCCGGCTGCTGGTGCTGCACACCGCGTGGTTGCTGGACCGGGGCAATGTCGAGCCGGCGCGGCTGCGCGCCCAGGTGGCGGCGATCAAGGTGGTCGCCGCCCGGCTTCAGACGCGGGTGGTCGATCGCGCGATGCAGGTGTTCGGTGCCATGGGCCTGTCGCCCGACACGCCGCTGGCCGGCTTCTGGACCTGGGGCCGGGCCCTGCAGCTGATGGACGGCCCCGACGAGGTGCACCTGCGTACTGTGGCGCGCTACGAGCTGGCGCAGGCGCGCGCCCGGCTGGGGGTCACGGCGGCCTATTACACGACGCCCGAGCAGCTGCTGGCCGAACCGCGAATCCGCTAGCCTGATCAGTCGAGGACTGCAGCTGAAGGTCTGTCCCGCAAGGTTTTGATCGGTTGAGGATTGCAGCTGAAGGTCTGTCCCGCAAGGTTTTGATCAGTTGAGGACAGAGCTGAAGGTCTGTCCCGCAAGGTCTCAGGAAAACTGCAGCGGCTGGCCCTGCGAATCGAGCGTCAGCCAGCCGCGGAATTCGCCGCGCCGCACGCCGTCCACCATGGCATTGAGCGAAGCGTCGACCTCCTGGTCCGACGGGGCCTGGCCATCGCGGCCGGACAGGCCGGCGGCGAAGAGCACCTGCCACGCCGGGCAGGTCAGCCGCGATTCCTGCACCAGTGCCTCGAAGGTGCTGAGTTCGCCCGGCTCCTTGTCGACGCAGGCCAGCGGTTCCAGCGCGCCGCCCTGGCCCTGCTCGAAGCGGGCGCGCTGCGCCGGGCTGGCATCGGCCGGCAATTCGGCGGCGGCAAAGACGAACAGCAGCCGCTGCGGCTCGCTCTGGGCGGTGGCGGCTTGCAGCAACTGCTCGAAAGAGGAGAAATGGGCCATGCAGGGATGCTCGCGCAGGGCCGGGCGGGCGCACTTGAGGTAAATCAAACGGGTGAATCAGGAGGCCGGTTTGGGTGCGAGGCTGCGCCGCATGTCAGCACAGTAGTCGCGCTTCGGGACCAGCGGCGCCGGCAGCAGCACCGACTTGCTCGCCAGCCCGGCCGGCAGGTGCAGCGGCACGCCGACCTCGGGGTCCACATGGCCGCCGCCGGCGATCAGCACGACGGTCTTGCCGGGCACGGCCAGCCGCGCCAGCGTGCCGGCCATGGTCCGGTCGCGCGCGACCTGCACGCGCGTCATGGGGGCAATCTGGCCTTCCGGCAGCAGGCCGCAGTGGCCGATGCGGATCGCCTGCTGCTGCGCCTTGATCACCGGCCCGGGCAGCAGGCCGTCCAGGCTGGCATCGGCCATCGCGGCCCGCAGCCGGCTGCGCTGCAGGTTGGCGCCGATCACGGGCACGCCCGCCTGCACTGCGGCCATGACGGCCGGCGCATACGCGGCCCAGGGCCAGCCTTCGTTGTCCCAGCGCAGCGC
>JACMQP010000096.1 GCA_014376915.1 Ramlibacter sp. | reverse complement strand
GGCAGTTCCAGCTGCTGCAACAGTTCACCCCGGTCGAACGGCAGGCCGGATTCGGGCAAGCCCAGCGCGGTGACATCCCACCCGATCAGCTCGCTGCCGGGCGCCAGCTCCATCCGCAGCCGGTTTTCCGCGAGGCAACCGCTGTAGCAGATCGCTTCCAGGGGCAGCCATTCCATGCGCGCACCGGCGTCGAGCGTGAGGCGCGTCGTCTGGACCGCGAGCTCGCCTTCAGAGCGATAGAAACGCGTCGCTCCCGGCGTGGTGATCAGCCCGTGCGCGCCTTCACGCGCCCGCACCGCAATCTCCAGCGTGTCCCCACCCACCAGCCCGCCCGGCGGATGGACCACCACGTGGTGGCAGATCCCGTCCCCTTCCGGGTACAGGCTCTTCAGGATCCGCAGCGGCCCGTCGTGCTCGAAGCGCCCGACGCAGCGGCCCGCCTCCATCCGGTAATCCAGTTGCAGTCGTGCGTGCCAGGGCATTGGAGTTAATGCCCCTGCAAGCCCCGGTGCGCCCAGGCTGTGGTGTGCTTTTCGATGTAGCTGAACAGCTCGTACATCAACATCGCCATTGCGCCCACCACCACCAGGCCGGCGAAGGCCAGGCCCATCTGCATGGCGGAGCCGGCGGAGATCAACAGGTAGCCGATGCCCTCGTTCGACGCCGTCATCTCCGACACCGTCGTGCCGACAAAGGCCAGCGTGATCGCGACCTTGAGCGAGCCGTAGAAGTAGGGCATCGACCGCGGCAGGCCGACCTTCACCAGCACGTCCCAGCGCCTGGCACCGAGCACCCGCAGCACGTCCTCCAGCTCCGGCTCCAGCGTCGCGAGGCCGGTGGCGATGTTCACCATGATCGGAAAGAACGAGATGAGGAAAGCCGTGAGGATGGCCGGGCCGGCACCGATGCCGAACCAGACGACCAGGATCGGGACGAAAGCCGCCTTTGGCAGTGCGTTGAAGGCCGTCATCAGCGGATAGACAGCCGCATACGCCAGCCGCGAGCTGCCGATCAGGAAGCCCAGCATCACGCCGACCACGATCGCCAGCCCGAAGCCGACCATCGTGACCCAGTAGGTCCGCCATGCGTGCGCCGCGATGATGCCGCGAAACTCCACCATCTGGGTCCAGATCCGCAGCGGGCTGGGGAAGATGAACTCGGAGATGTTAAAGGCGACGCAAATGACCTGCCACAGCGCGATCACTGCGACCAGCAGGATCCACGGCGACCAGTTCTCCAGCTGTCGCTGCTTCATTTCACCGCCTCCACCGCTGCAATACCCTGGCCGCGGATGGCACCGATGTGCGTGCGCAGCTCGTGCACGACGTCAGTGAATTCCTTCGTGTAAGTGATCTCGAGGTCGCGCGGGCGTGGCAGGTCGATCTCCTTCTTCAGCATGAAGCGGCCGGGGCTCTTGCTCATGACGTACACCGTGTCGGCCAGGAACACCGATTCGCGCAGGTCGTGCGTGACGAGGATGACGTTGAAGCGCTGCTCGGTCCAGAGGTCGCGCAGGATGCACCACAGCTCCTCGCGGGTGAAAGCGTCGAGCGCGCCGAACGGCTCGTCCAGCAGCAGCATCTTGGGCGCGTGGATCAGCGCGCGGCAGATGCTGGCGCGCTGCTGCATGCCGCCGGAGAGCTGCCAGGGAAACTTGTCCTCGTAGCCGGCCAGGCCCACCTTCTGCAGCAGCCGGCGGGCCCGCTCTTCGTATTCCTTGCGTTTTGCCTTGAAGTTGCCGCGGAAGGGCTCCACGATCTCAAGCGGCAGCAGCACGTTGTCCACGGTGGTCCGCCAGGGCAGGAGCGACGGCGCCTGGAACGCCATGCCGGAAATCTTCAGCGGCCCCTGCACCGGCGCGCCGTCGATCAGGATCCGGCCGCGGGACGGCATTTTCAGCCCGGTCGCCAGCTTCATGAAGGTGGACTTGCCGCAACCCGATGGCCCGACGATGGCGATGAACTCGCCCTGGCGCACCTTCAGGTCGATGGCTTCGACAGCGAAATGGCCCTCGGCCAGCAGTTCCTCGTTGTACGCAAGCCAGACGTCCTGAAAATCGACAAACAGGTTGATGTGGTCAACCGCCGTCATTTCTTCGGCAGGATGTTCAGCTCCGCCCTGGTCGGCAGGAACGAGCCGTTCCAGACCGCGTCCGGATTGACGCGGGTCTTGGTGGCGAAGGCGTCCGAGACCTGGGAGGCCATCAACGACAGCCGGCCGGGAACGACCTGGCCGAAGCCCTCGGCACGCGCATCCGGGCTGTTGACCACGGTTTCCAGCGCCAGCTTCAGGCGGCGTGTCTCCAGTTCGGTGTTGATGATGCCGTCGCGGGCCTTGACGTCGAGGACGGCCGCGTCGGGCCTGGCCAGCACGTCCCTCACGCCTTTGGTGAAGGCCGCCAGGAAGGCCTTCACTTCCGCCGGATGCTCCTTCAGGAACTTCGGATTGACGATCACCACGTTGCCGTACAGCTTCACGCCGTAGTTGGGGTACGGCAGGATCACCACGTCGTCGGCCTTGACCCCACGCGCTTCCAGATTCAGCAGCGAGGTGAAGGTAAAGCCGGTGATGGCGTCGACATCGCCGCGCACCAGCATGGTTTCGCGCAGCGGGGGGTCCATCGAGATCCAGTTGACGACCCCGATGCCGTTGGCCTTCTGGAAGATCGGGAAGGCGCGGCGGCCGGCGTCGAACACGGGCGCGCCCAGCTTTTTTCCCGCCAGGTCGGCCGGGCTCCGGATGCCCGACTTCTTCAGCGCCATCACCGAGGCCGGCGTGTTGTTGTAGACCATCATCACGGCCACCGGCTTGTTGGGCGCATCCGGGTTGTTGGCGTGGAACTCCATCAACGCCGCCAGGTCGGCGAAGCCGATGTCGTAGGCGCCCGACGCGACCCGGGTGACGGCGCCGCCCGAGCCGTTGCCGGCGTCGATGGTCACGTCCAGCTTCGCGTCCTTGAAGTAGCCCTTGGCGGCCGGTGTCAGGAACAGCGCCGCCGGCCCTTCGAAGCGCCAATCGAGCTGGAACTTGATGGGGGTGGTCTGCGCACGGGCGGGCAGGGCGAAGGCCGCTGCAAAGGCCAGG
>JACMQP010000095.1 GCA_014376915.1 Ramlibacter sp. | reverse complement strand
GTAGGTGAAGTCCACCGCCAGCTGCTGGCCCGACGAGGTCGACACGAAGCCGAGATTGGGACCGACCACCTTGCAAATGGCGCCGGCGTCGAGCAGCGCCTGTTGCACGATCTTCATGGCGCCGGTCTCCACCCCGTCAGCCACCAGGATCGCCACCTTCCGGGTCTGGATGCCGCCGCCACTGGTTTCCATGCTCAGGGCCGGCGAGGCCTCGATCGGCAACTTGATGCGCGCTTCGCGAAAACCCGCGCGGCCGGCCGCGGCCTTGGCATCGGGAGCGGCGATGCCCAGCGGCTCGGCGACCTTGCGCGCAAGTTTGGGGTCAACGTGGGCCAAGTTGTCGACGACGCGTTGCCGGATCGCGGGCAACTGCACCTTGGACAGCTCGAACTGGAAGGCCGCGATGATGTGCTCCTTCTCGGCCGGGCTCTGGCTGTTCCAGAACAGCGTCGCCTGCGAGAAGTGATCGTCGAAACTGGGGCTGCGGCGCCGGATTTTGGGCGATTCCAGCTCCTCAGGGTAGCTCTGAAAGCCGCCGGTGCCGCCGTCGACGCGCTGCTCCGAGCCGGTGGCGAGCGTGTTCGGCTCGTAGTTCACCTGGCCCTTGTTGATCAGCTGGCGATGCATGCCATCACGCTGGAAATTGTGGAACGGGCAGACGCCGCGATTGATCGGTAGCTCGTGGAAGTTGGGGCCGCCGAGGCGCGACAGCTGGGTGTCGGTGTACGAGAACAGCCGGCCCTGCAGTAGCGGGTCGTTGCTGAAGTCGATGCCCGGCACCACATGGCCCGGGTGAAATGCCACCTGCTCGGTTTCGGAGAAGAAGTTGTCGACGTTGCGATTCAGGACCATCTTGCCGACCAGCTGCACCGGCACCATCTCCTCTGGAATCAGCTTGGTCGGGTCCAGCAGGTCGAAGCCCAGTGCCGCCGCCTTGCTCTCTTCGATCAGCTGCAAGCCCAGCTCCCATTCCGGGAAGTTGCCCTGGGCGATCGACTCCCACAGATCGCGGCGGTGAAAGTCCGGATCCTTGCCGGCGATCTTCTGCGCCTCGTCCCACACCAGCGCGTGCTTGCCGAGTTTGGGCTTCCAGTGGAACTTGACGAAGTGCGCGACGCCGCGGGCGTTGACGAAACGGAAGGCGTGGACCCCGAAGCCTTCCATCATCCGGAAGCTGCGGGGGATTGCGCGGTCCGACATCACCCACATCAGCATGTGCGTGGTTTCGGGCATGAGCGAGACGAAGTCCCAGAAGGTGTCGTGGGCGCTCGCGGCCTGCGGCATCTCGTTGTGCGGCTCCGGCTTGAGGGCGTGGACCAGATCCGGAAACTTCATTGCGTCCTGGACGAAAAACACCGGGATGTTGTTGCCCACAAGGTCGTAATTGCCTTCGCGGGTATAGAACTTCACCGCGAACCCGCGCACGTCGCGCACGGTGTCGGACGAGCCGCGCGAGCCGGCCACGGTGGAGAAGCGGACGAACACCGGCGTGCGGGCGCCCACTTCCTGCAGGAAATCGGCGCGGGTGTATTCGGACAACGACCGGTACAACTCGAAAAAGCCGTGGGCGCCCGTGCCGCGTGCGTGCACCACGCGCTCGGGGATGCGCTCATGGTCGAAATGAGTGATTTTCTCCCGCAGGATGAAGTCTTCCAGCAGCGTCGGGCCGCGTACGCCTGCCTTCAGCGAGTTGTGGTTGTCGGCAATGACAGCGCCCTGGTTGGTGGTCAGCTGGTTCTCCGGCCCCTGACTGAACGACTCCAGCTGTTTGCCCTTGGCGGCTGCGCTGTCTCCCGCCTTGGCTTTGCGCTGGGTCTCCTGTCGGGGGTGGGCCATCGATCACTCCTGAATGCGAACTGTGCAGTAAAACGAATGGTCAAGCGAAGGCGCGCTAGCGCTCCAGTCGCGAGCGCGGAAAAAACGATCAGCTGGTCTCGAGGTCGAGCGCTAGTTCGAGGACGTTGGCGACGGCGGCCAGCCCGAGCACACCGGCAGCACCGGCTACGCACCAGACCAGGAATTCATCCTCGACCTGGGCCCACGATCCCGGGAACAGCAGGCAGAGGAAGACGCTACCGAACGCGGCGCCGACGACACCGAGCATGGCGTGAAGGTAGATGCCCCGCGACGATTCCACGCGCATCATGGCGGCAGCAACCGACCCCATGAGGCCACCGATGAGAATTCCTGCGAGCAACTCCATGGGGTTCTCC
>JACMQP010000553.1 GCA_014376915.1 Ramlibacter sp. | reverse complement strand
TGCACGGCCCGCGCCGGCGTGATGAACCGGCCGCACAAGGAGTGGACCGACATGGCCTACCCGATCCTGGTGGTGCTCGGCCTGTCGGTGGTGGTGGGCGCCGTGCTGGCACTGACGCTGCGGATCGCGCTGCGGGTGATGAGCCCGACCAGCGAGAACACCTCGATGCTGTTCATGGCGCTGCTGGCAGCCGGCACCGCGCTGGCCGCCCATTTCGGCGGTTCGGCGCCGCTCGCCGCCTTGCTGGGGGGCATGCTGCTCAAACAGCTCAATCCCAAGCCGTGGGCCTGGCCGCGCCAGCTCGGGACCGCTGGCTCGCTGCTGACGATGCTGATGTTCGTGCTGGTCTCGGTGGTCGCGGCCAACGCGCAGTGGAACATGTCGATCGCCAAGTTGGTCGCGGCTCTGGTGCTGGCACGGGTCGCGGCCAAGATCGTGGGCGTGATGGCCGCCAACTGGGGCAGCGGCCTGACCTGGCGCCAGGCGCTTTACACCGGCAGCGCGATGTCGCCGATGTCGTCGGTGGCGCTGCTGCTGGTGTCGCAGTTCGCCGCCAGTTCGCCGGCGCTGCCGCTGATCGCCCGGATCGCGCTGCCGGCGATCCTGCTGATGGAGGTGCTGGGCGCGATCCTGGCGACCTTCGCGGTTCACCGTACCGGCGAAAGCTCGCGCTCATGGGGCCCGGATTCCAGCTTCACCACGCCGGGAGAGCTGCGTGGCTAGCGCGCCGGCCGTCGGAGCCGCAGCGCCGGCGCGCCAGGCCGTGCTCGAGCCGTTCCAGCACTCGGCGGCACTGTCGCTGGGCGTCGAACTCGAGTTGCAGTTGATCAACACCAACGATTACGACCTGGCGCCGTATTCGGACGAGATGCTGCGGCTGATGGCGAAGATCCCGCTGCCGGGCGCGGTCGTGCCGGAGATGACATCCAGCATGATCGAGATCTCCACCGGCGTGTGCCAGTCCTCGGCCCACGTGCTGGGCGAGCTGTCGCAGATCCGCGATGCGCTGGTCAAGTGCGCCGACAAGCTCAACATCGCGATTGCCGGTGGCGGCACGCACCCGTTCCAGCAGTGGCACGAGCAGCGTATCTACGACCGGCCGCGCTTCCACGAGCTGTCGCAGCTGTACGGCTACCTGACCAAGCAGTTCACCATCTTCGGCCAGCACGTGCACATCGGCTGCCCGAATGCGGACAGCGCGCTGTTGATGCTGCACCGCATGTCGCGCTACATCCCGCACTTCATCGCACTGTCGGCCTCATCGCCGTTTGTGCAGGGGCAGGACACGCAGTTCGATTCGGCGCGCCTCAATTCGGTGTTCGCCTTCCCGATGTCGGGCCGTGCGCCGTTCACCCTGAGCTGGGACGAGTTCGGCGCCTTCTTCGCCAAAACCACGCGCACCGGCGTGGTCAAGAGCATGAAGGACTTCTACTGGGACATCCGGCCCAAGCCGGAATACGGGACCATCGAGATCCGGGTTTTCGACACGCCGCTGACGGTGGAACGCGCCGCGGCGCTGGCCGGCTACGTGCAGGCGCTGGCCTCGTGGCTGCTGCACGAACAGCCCTTCATGCCGGTGGAGGACGACTACATGGTCTACACGTACAACCGCTTCCAGGCCTGCCGCTTCGGCCTCGACGCGGTGTACGTGGACCCGGTGAGCGGCGAGCACATGGCGCTGCGCGACCACATCGTGCTGACGATGAAGCAGATCGACGACCATGCGGTGGCTGTCGCCGCTGCGACCGGGATCGACCTGCTGAAGCTGTCGGCCGACATGGGCGCCAACGACGCCAGATGGCTGCGCGAGCGCCAGGCCAAGGAACGTCTACTGGCGGAAGTGAGCCGGCAGGCGGCGGAGCGGTTCCGCGGCGCGCGGCGCTGACACTGCCGGCCCGGAAGCCGGCGGCATCAGCCCGCCGCCCGGCCCTGCTCTTGCTCCAGCCAGGCGGCCTCGTCCTTGAGCTTGCCGATGGCCTCGTACAGCGCGCCCAGCTCGCCCCGGTGCTGCGCGGCCAGGCGGCGCAGGTGGCGGCGGCCTGCCGGCAGCAGGTGCACCTGCACCTGGCGCCGGTCGGTCGGGTCGCGCCGCCGCTCCACCAGCCCCGCGTCCTCGCAGCGCGTCACCAGCGCCACCGTTCCATGGTGCTGCGACTGCAGCCGCTCGGCAATCTCGCCGATGGTCGCCCATTCGCGTCCGGGGAAGCCGCACACATGCAACAGCAGCTGGTACTGCAGCGAGGTGATGCCATCCGCCGCCGCCACATCCTCGCTGAAGCGCATGAACATGCGCAGCTGGTAGCGGAAGTTGGAGAGGGCCTCGAAAGTGGCCTTGGTGGGCGGTGCGGTCTTGGGCAGTGTCATGGGCTGACCAATTACAACATCGGCCGGGGTTTTTCGGGCGTGTGATGCGCTACCGACTGGACAGGGAAGACTGGGTTCCTGCGCCTGCCAGCGCAGCCCCTGCCCGGCTTTCAGGGCGAAGGGCCATGACTTCCTTGCTCACTCGTTGCCTCGCCGCCGGCGTGCTGGCCGGCTGCGGTGACAGCGGCCCACGATCGGCCACCGCCTCCATCTCCTGCGCTTCCAGCGATTGCCGCGCGCCCGGTATGCTCGGGCCATGGGTGAATTCGAGCTGATCGAGCGCTTCTTCAAGCGCCCTGCCAAGCGCGTCGCGCTCGGGCATCAGGAGGCCTCGCGCGTCGCACTCGGCGTGGGCGACGACTGCGCGTTGCTGGCGCTGGCGCCAGGCATGCAGCTGGCGGTGTCGAC
>JACMQP010000552.1 GCA_014376915.1 Ramlibacter sp. | reverse complement strand
TGCGCGATCGCCGACCTCACCCTTGCCGCCTGGGGCCGCAAGGAAATCCGCATTGCGGAAACCGAGATGCCCGGCCTGATGGCCATCCGCTCGGAATACACCAAAAGCCAGCCGCTCAAGGGTGCCCGCATCACCGGTTCGCTGCACATGACGATCCAGACGGCGGTGCTGATCGAAACGCTGCAGGCCCTGGGCGCCACCGTGCGGTGGGCCTCCTGCAACATCTTCTCGACCCAGGACCATGCGGCTGCCGCCATCGCCGCAGCCGGCACGCCGGTGTTCGCCGTCAAGGGCGAGACGCTGAAAGACTACTGGGACTACACGCACAACATTTTTGACTTCGGCGCCAAGGGCACGGCCGGCGAAGGCCCGAACATGATCCTGGACGACGGCGGCGACGCCACGCTGCTGATGCACCTGGGCCAACTCGCCGCCACGGATGCCAGCCTGCTGGCCAATCCCACCAGCGAAGAAGAGACGATTCTGTACGCCGCCATCAAGGCCAAGCTGGCCGTGGACCCGACCTGGTATGCCCGCAAGGCCGCCCAGATCATCGGCGTGACTGAAGAGACGACGACCGGCGTGCACCGCCTGAACGAGATGTCGGCCAAGGGCACGCTGCTGTTCCGCGCCATCAACGTCAACGATTCGGTCACCAAGAGCAAGTTCGACAACCTGTACGGCTGCCGCGAAAGCCTGGTCGACGCGATCAAGCGCGCCACCGACGTGATGATCGCCGGCAAGGTGGCCGTGGTGGCCGGCTACGGCGACGTCGGCAAGGGCTCGGCCCAGGCGCTGCGTGCGCTGTCGGCCCAGGTCTGGGTGACCGAGATCGACCCGATCAACGCCCTGCAGGCCGCGATGGAAGGCTACAAGGTCGTGACCATGGAATATGCCGCCGACAAGGCCGACATTTTCGTGTCGGCCACTGGCAACAAGAGCGTCATCACCCGCAAACACATGGAAGCGATGAAGGACCAGGCCATCGTCTGCAATATCGGCCACTTCGACAACGAAATCGACGTCGCTGCGATCGCCGACTGCACCTGGGAAGAAATCAAGCCCCAGGTCGACCACGTGATCTTCGCCGACGGCAAGCGCATCATCCTGCTGGCTCAGGGACGGCTGGTGAATCTGGGCTGCGGCACCGGCCATCCCAGCTTCGTGATGTCCTCGAGCTTCGCCAACCAGACCATCGCCCAGATCGAGCTGTTCACCCACAGCGACCGCTACGAGAACGGCAAGGTTTATGTCTTGCCCAAGCACCTGGATGAAAAAGTGGCGCGGCTGCACCTGAAGAAGGTCGGTGCCATGCTGACCGAACTGACGGATGCCCAGGCTTCCTACATCGGTGTCGACAAGAACGGCCCGTACAAGGCCGACGCGTACCGGTACTGATCGGTTTGCGGGTCGACCAACTCCTCGTCGAACGCGGTCTCGCGAGCTCGCGCTCGCAGGCCCAGCGCCTGATCTCCGCCGGCGTCCGGTGGCTGGCGCCGGCCGGCTGGAAGGCCGTCGCCAAGAACGGCGACGAACTGCCGCCGGACGCCGAGATCGAACTGCTCGACGCGGCCGAAGCGCGCTATGTGTCGCGTGGCGGCCTCAAGCTGGAGGCGGCGCTCAAGACCAGCGGCATCGACGTGCAGGACAAGGACTGCCTGGACGTGGGGCAATCCACCGGGGGTTTCACCGACTGCCTGCTGCAGCAAGGAGCGGCGCAGGTGGTGGGCATCGACGTCGGCCAGGGCCAGCTGCATCAGAACATGCGGTCGGACGAGCGGGTGGTCTGCGTCGAGCAGGTCAACGCCCGCAACCTGGATGCGCAGGCCTGGATCGCCGGCGACGGGCGTCCGGAGCATGCCCCGGCGCAATTCGACCTGGTGGTGGCCGACGTCTCGTTCATCTCGCTGACCCTGGTGCTGCCGGCCATCGTGCCGCTGGCCAGGGACGGCGCCGATTTCGTGCTGCTGGTCAAGCCGCAGTTCGAGCTGCAGCCGGCGCAGATCGGCAAGCACGGCCTGGTCAAGGATCCGGCGTCGTACGCCGTGGTGGAGCAGCGCATCCGCGAGTGCTGCGCCACGCTCGGCCTGCAGGTGAAAAACTGGTTCGACAGCGCGATCACCGGCGGCGACGGCAACCGTGAATTCTTCGTTTACGCGCGAAAGCAATGAGCAGGAGCGGCAGATGACATTCCCGATCAGCCTGGAATTCTTCCCGCCCAAGACGCCGGAAGGCGCTGACAAGCTGCGGGCCGCGCGCAAGCAGCTGTACGCGCTCAAGCCGGAGTTTTGCTCGGTCACTTACGGCGCCGGCGGCTCGACCCAGGACGGCACCTTCGGCACCGTCTCCGAGATCCTGGCGGAGGGCGTCGGCGCGGCATCGCATTTCTCCTGCATCGGCGCCACCAAGGCGACGGTGCGGGAGCAGCTGGCGCGGCTCAAGGGCATGGGCGTCAAGCGGCTGGTGGCGTTGCGGGGCGACCTGCCCAGCGGCTACGGCACCGGCGGCGAATTCCACTACGCGAGCGACCTGGTCGCCTTCATTCGCGCGGAGACCGGCAAGGACTTCCGCATCGAAGTGGCCTGCTACCCCGAAGTGCATCCGCAGGCGCGCTCGGCCGACGCCGACCTGCAGGCGTTCGCGACCAAGGTGCAGGCCGGTGCCGAT
>JACMQP010000010.1 GCA_014376915.1 Ramlibacter sp. | reverse complement strand
GCTTGACCCGGCCGTCCTTCATCCCCATGCCGCTGCGGTGCTTGCCGGCGATACGCAGCACATCGGAATGAACGCGGACCTCGACCTCGCCCCGGAACGCCGGTATCTCCACCGGGCCGGGCTCGCTCTCGATCAGGCAGGCGCTGCAGGTGTGGCGGGCCGATGTGTAGGCGCCGCTGCGCATGGAATTGAACTCGGATGCGGGCGCCGGCCGGCCGATCAGTTCGGCCACCGTCAGGCCGCTATCGTCGCTGGCCTCGGGCTGGTGGTCGCTGCTTGGCGTTTTCTCGGAGCGCAAACCGACGATCGTGCGGCGGTCGTACGGGCCCACACGGCGGCCGTCATGCAAGACGTGGTAAGCCAGCTTCAAAGTCGTCGTCTCCCCACCAAGTGCGATTTGCGCGCAAGCATAGCGGCAACGGCCGGGCAGCGCCAGAGGGCAGAATGGCGCCATGAGTTCAACCCGCAACATCCACGACAAGCGCCTGTCCGACGCCTGGGCGACCCTGAAGTCGCATGCCGACGCTGGCCTCCCGCTGGACCCCGATGCGGGCCGGCTGGCCTTCGCCGACCCCGAGTTCCTGCTGCGCCGCGAAACCCGCGGCATCCGGTTCCAGCTCGAGCTACTCAAGCCCGATCTGGAGCAGCAGGCGATGGGGATCGAAAACACCATCGTGGTGTTCGGCAGCGCCCGGTTGCGCAGCGAGGAAGAATCCGCGGCGCTGCTGGCGCAGGCCGAGGCCGGCGCCGACGAGGGTGCGATCCGCCGCTCCCGGGCGCTGGCGCGCAATTCGCACTACTACGAAAAAGCCCGGGCCTTCGGCAAGATGGTCGCCCACTACAGCGCCGGCAAGGACCCGAGCGACATGCTGTTCATCTGCACCGGCGGCGGTCCCGGCATCATGCAGGCCGCCAACCGCGGTGCCTACGAGGGCGACGGCATCAGCGTCGGGCTGTCGATCGCGCTGCCGATGGAAGAGGCGGCCAATCCGTACGTCACGCCGGCGCTGTCGTTCAAGTTCCACTACTTCGCGCTGCGCAAGATGCACTTCATGATGCGGGCGAAGGCGCTGGTGGCCTTCCCCGGCGGCTTCGGCACGCTGGACGAGTTGTTCGAGGTGATCACGCTGGTCCAGACGCGCAAGTCCAAGCCCGTGCCGATCGTGCTGTTCGGCTCCGACTACTGGAAGCGACTGATCAACTTCGACGTGCTGATCGAGGAAGGCGTGATCTCGCCCGACGACCTCAAGCTGTTCCAGTACGCCGACGACCCGCAGGACGCCTGGAACATCATCAAGCAGTTCTACCGGCTATAGCCCCAGTGTTCTGCGGTCCGCAGGCCCCAGGCCAGCCGGGTGCCGAGGCCGACCGCAGCGCCGGCGATCCAGAAGACACCGCCGATGCCGATCACCGTGCCAGCCAGGCCGAACAGCATCGGCATGGCGACGCTGGAGGTGTTGATCGCCATCATCCGGAGCGCCACCGCTTCGCCATGGCGGTGTTCCGGCGTGATCTGGTGCAGCGTGCTCATCACCATCGGCTGCACCGTGCCGAGCGCGACGCCCAGCAGCACCGAGCACGCGCCCATCGACAGCGCTGAATGCAGCAGCGGGTAGATGCCGAACAGCAGCGCCGTCGCCGCCATGGCGCCGGCGATGACCGTCCGCTCCCGCAGGTGCGCCGCGATCAGCGGCAGCAGCACCCGGATCCCTGCGGCGGCGATCGCAAAGGCCCCAAGGATCGAGCCGATCACCGACGCCGACAAGCCGCGTTCGTTGCCCAGCACCGGCACCACGAAGGTGTGCACGTCCCAGCACGACGACAGGAACCAGTTCACCAGCAGCAGGCGCCGGAACATCGGCTCCGCCATCAGGTCCCAGGCCTTGCCCGCCGGTTCGCCAGCGGGCCGCACCACCGGCGGCAACTCACGCACGTTGCGCAGGCAGACCCAGGCGAACATCGGCAGCGCCGCCATGAGCAGAAAGGCCATCCGGAAGCCGCCGTAGTCGATCATGAGCCCGGCGCCGAAGGGCCCGACGAAGTTGGAGATCGCCGGCCCGATGGACAGCCAGGAGAACACCTGCTTGAGCTGGGTCGGGGTCTCGGCGGCGCGTCCGACGTGGCGCTGCGTCGCGATCGACGCCGCGCCGGTGGCGCCGCCGGTCAGCAAAGCGCTAACGCAAAGCACCGGCAGCACCGGGAAGGCGACTGCCAGCCCGGCGCCCAGCGTGGACGCAATGGCCGCCAGCGCCATCGGCAGCCGCAACCCGTGACGGTCGGCAAAGCGCCCGGCCGGCAGCGCCAGGAACACCTGGGTCAGCGCG
>JACMQP010000003.1 GCA_014376915.1 Ramlibacter sp. | reverse complement strand
GCCCAGCGGATGCCTGCTGACAGCAGCACCGTCAGGGCGATCAGCACCACACTGGCCGGCATGGCCAGAGCAAAAAACTTGGCCAGGCGCAGCAGGAAGGCCTGCCAAGCTGTGATCGAGCCGTCGTCCAGCAACGGCTGCACGCCCAATTCCGACACGTCCAGGCTGTCGATCAGCATGAAGGCGGGGAATACCGGCAGAAAGAAGGCGACGGCCACGGCCAGCGCGCCTACCAAGAAGAAAATGGCCTCGCCCGCGCGACGGGACTTCGTTACCGGCGGCCGGGCAGGCCGCAAGGCGGGGTCGTCCGCGCCGATGTCTTGGGCGGGCGAACCGGCCCAGATGCGACATGGCGGCACGCGCTCGCCACGGCTCAGCGCCGTCTGGCCGCGCAAGTGCGCGCCGTCGCCGAGGGCGACGTCGCCTTCGAGCACGCTGAAAGATCCGATCGCGCATTCGCGGCCGATCTCGATGCGACCCAGATGCAGCATGCCACCCTGCACCACCGCGTTCTCCAGGTTCACCGCATTGCCCACGCTGGTGCCATCGCCCAGCGTTAGCAATTCCGGCACGCGCAGGGTGATCGAGCCGACGATCACGTCGCGGCCGATGCGCGCGCCCAGCGCGCGCAACCATCCCACGTACAGGGATGTACCGGCGATCATGTAGGTGGGCGCGGCATCCACCAACCGGTCGGCTAGCCACCAGCGGAAATAGACCCAGCCCCACAGCGGGTAGCTGCCGGCGCTCAGCCGCCCGGCGATCAGCCACTTGCCGGCCCAGGCGACCGCAAACTCCAACAGCGTCGACAACAGGAACATCAGCGTCGACATCAGCACTGCAAAGACGATCGAGTCGTCAGGCTCGCCGGTGAAGAAGTGGTACGTGAAGAAGGGGGCCAGCCACTGCGCCATCTTCAGCAGCACCAGCAACGGACTGACGGCCAGTTGCGCCAGGCCGCAGCGCCAGCGTCGCCAGGCCGAATGCAGCACGAAGGGCCGCTCGGCCACTGCAGGGCCGCTGGCCGCAGCGGCCTGAGCAGTATCGGCCTGCTCCTGCAACGCTGAGGCAAGTGCGCCCAGGCTGCGCAGCCGGTAGATGTCGCGCACCGTGGCGTGACTGAAGCGCGGGTCGGCGCGCACCGCAGAAACCAGGCGTGCGGCCAGCAGCGAATGGCCGCCCAAGTCGCGAAAGAAGTCCAGGTCGCGGCGCAGCGTCTGGCCTGGGAACAGCCTCAGCAGGGCAGCGAACAACACCTGCTCGGCCGGGGATTCAGGCGCATCGGAATCCGCAGCCGGGCGCGGGGCCAGCGGCAGCGCGCGCAGCGCCTTGCGGTCGATTTTCCCGGAAGGGATGCGTGGCATGGCTGCCAGCCACTCGAAGTGCGTAGGCACCATGTAGGGCGGCAACTGGGTCGCCAGCGCCTTGCGCAGTGTGGCAGCGTCGGTCGGCGCGGCACCGGTGGCAGACACCAGGTAGGCCACCAGGTGGTCGACGCCGTCCTCGGGCCGCAGCAGCACCGCTGCAGTACCCACGCCCGCCTGCTGTGACAGCACGGCCTCGATCTCGCCCATCTCGACGCGAAAACCGCGGATCTTGACCTGGTCGTCCGTGCGTCCCAGGCACTGCACCTGGCCGTCGGTATTGATGCAGGCCAGATCCCCGGTGCGGTACAGCCGGGCTTCAGCGTCGCCCTCGGCCCAGGGGTTGGGCAAGAACTTGCGTGCTGTCAGGTCCGGCCGGCCCAGGTAGCCCTGGGCCACACCCGGCCCTGCGATGCAAAGCTCGCCGGTCTCACCGGGCGGCAGCAGTCGAAGCGGCGCCGGTGTGCCTTCGGCCCAGGCGTCTTCGTCGATTGGGTGGATCACCATCAACACATAGTTGGGCAGCGGGCGGCCGATCGTCACGGCTTGGCCGGTACGCAACTCGGCCAGGCTGGCCGAGACGGTGGTCTCGGTGGGTCCGTAGGTGTTGAACACCTGACGACCCGGACGTACCCACCGGTCCACCAGGGCCGCCGGGCACATCTCCCCGCCCAGGTTGACGATGCGCAACCCGGGCACATCCTGCGCAAACAGCGCCAGCAGCGTAGGCACGGCATGCAGCACGGTGACGCCGTGATCGGCCAGCAACCGCGGCAGCAAGTCCGGATCGCCGGCCGCTTCGGCAGGGCCTAGCCACAGGGTGGCGCCCACCAGATAGCTGATCCAAATCTCCTCGAAGGACATGTCGAAGGCGACCGAAAAGCCCTGGTAGACGCGGTCGCTCGCCTGGATGCCGAGCCGGGCGTTTTCACTGCGAAGGAAGTGGCAGATGCTGCGCTGCGAAACCGCGATGCCTTTGGGTTTGCCGGTCGAACCCGACGTGTAGATGACGTAGGCGGTGTCGGCCGGGCTGGAGCCCGAGCGATGTCGCAACACGGCACTTGGCAGCAGCGGCGCGCACAGGGTTTGGGCAGCGATCAAGCTGACGCCCTCAGACATCGGCTCAAGGCCACGGTGGGTCAGGTCGTCGGTCACTACGGCCACGGCCTGGGCGTCTGCAAGGCAGGTCAGCACGCGATCAGCCGGCGTTTGTGCGTCCAGCGGCAGCCACGCGGCGCCGGTCTTGGCGATGGCTAGCTGCAGCACCAACAGTTCGATGCTGCGAGGCAGCCAAAGACCGACGATCATTCCCGGGCCCACCCCGTAGCCATCGATCAGGCGATGGGCTGCCGCATTGGCCAGGGCGTCAAGCTCGCCGTAGCTCAACTGGCGGTCACCGAAGATCAGCGCCGGTTGCTTGGGTTGATGGGCAGCAGTGTGCTCGAACAGGTCAGCCAGAGTCTCTTCGCGCAGCAGCTCGGGCTGCTGCGGCCCGCGCAGGATGGCTGTGGGGCTCGGGGTCGTGGTCGTCATTCAAGTCCTGGGGTAACAGCCAGCGAGAAGGCGGGCGTTTGAAGGGGAGATGCGAAGTCTGGAGGCGTGACCCGACTCGGCTAGACGGGGGGTCGGTGTCGCGGATTGTCAACCCGGCGCCACAAGCTAGACCAGCGGATGAAGAGCTCCAACTTCGAATCTCAGCTTCTCACTGCCACAAATACCCCCTGCGTCAGACTAGTTGTCGCCTCCCCTTTCACGCGGATGATCCGCGCCGGAGCGACAACAAATGCAAAAGAAGCAACATTCCCCAGAGTTCATTGAGCAGGCACTGAGCAAGGCCAGGGCGCGTGGTTCACGGACCTTGGAATCGGTGGCTACTGAGCTGAATATGTCCTTGGGAACGCTGAAGGGCTGGCTCAAGAGATCGCGCCCTGCCCGGCGACGTGCCGGCCGGCCAGTGGACCCCTGTTCAGCGGCTGTTGGCTTTGAACGTGGTCGGCGTCAACTATCTTGGCCAAGGTAATTGTCGTCAATCACAGAATCGATGTCAGTCGTCGTTGCCGGGCATGGTGGCTGTATCGGTGCGGGTTAAGTGTGTGGCAGGGTTGTGAGCGGTGAAGCCGGGTAGAACGTCCGCAATGCCAGATACACCCCATTCGTCCAGCCGAAGCCATCTTGTGTTGGGTATTCGCCGCCGCCGCCGGGGAGGTCGTGTTCGACGTTGTATTTTTCAAGCAAGCGGCCGGTGGCACCAAAGACTCGCTCGACAGTGCCGAGCCAGCGCGTGGCGATGTCGGCCGCTAACGCATCGTGGCCGTAGCGGCGCAGGCCTATGACAGCCATCCATTGCAGCGGTGCCCAGCCATTGGGGGCGTCCCATTGCTGGCCCGAATTGACAAGGGTGGTGGCTAGGCCGTTCGGATGGAGCAGTTCCCGCTCGACGACGGCGGCAACGGCGTCGGCCTGCGCGGCGCTGGCGTGGCCGACGAAGAGGGGAGAGACAGTGGCGGCGGTCAGAATGTCGCAGTGGCGGCCTCGACCCCCCTCTTGCCACAGCGCATCGACATAATGCTGGCGCTCCGGGTTCCAGAGGTGGCGGTCGATGGCGCGCAGGCGCTCAGCGGCGCGCGCGGCAAATTCGGCGGCGGTGGCGGCGTCGGGCTCGACGGCGGCGATGCTGCGCTCCAGGTGCCAGAGCAGACTGTTCAGGTCGATCGGCGCAAAGGCGGGGGTGTCGATGGCAGCCAACGAGAGCGGGTCACCCCGGCACCAGCGGCTGCTGAAATCCCAGCCCGACTCGGCCCCGGCGCGCAGCGCGCGGTAGACCTCGCCGGCTGGCCGGTCCGGCCGCTCGCGGGCGGTCAGCACATCGTCGCGCCAGGCTTCGTCGCGCGGGGTGTCCAGCGCGTCCCAGAAGCGGTTGAGCAGGCTGCCGTCGGGCAGGCGCACCGCTCGGCTGCCGCCCATCCAGAACCCATGCTCGCGCTTGAGTTGGGGCAGGTAGCGGGCGATCTGGCCGATGGCCTCGGCCATCAGCGCGAAGAACGGCGGCTGCGAGCGACTGAGGAAGTAGCGGCGGTTGCCGTTGGGCACATGGCCCAGGGTGTCGATCAGGTGAGCGAAATTGGCCACCATGCCCTCGGCCAATGCCTGCTCGCCATCGGCCAGCAGGCCCAACAGGGTGAAGTACGAATCCCAGTAGTACAGCTCGCGGAAACGGCCGCCGGGCACGACGTAAGGGTGGGGCAGCGGCAGCAGGCCGGGATCGCCGGGATCTTCGGCCGGCCGGGTAAGCTGGGGCCAAAGGGCGCGGATGTGCTTGTCAATCGGCAGGCGCGTGGCGACAGACACGATCACCTTGGGCGGCAGCGCGAAGTGGCTGGCGACGAAGGCGGCGAGCGAGAAGCCCGGCGCGTGCTTCTGCGCCTCGTACAGCGCCTCCAAATCACCGTGATCGCCGCGGCGCGGCCAGGCGTCGGCAAAGGTCTTGCCGTCGTCGAACAGGCCCGCCATTTGCACCTCGGCGAACAACGTGCCGCGCATCTCAGCGGGCACGCAAGCGGGGTTGCGCGTCGCCATCGGCACGGAACAGATGGCAAGCATCGGCCGGGAACTGCAGGCCCAGCACGGTGCCTGCGCTGACGCGCTCGTCCTGCGTCTTCGCCAGCACCTGCGTGGCCACGCCGGGCAGCCTCAGGTACAGCACCGAATGCTCACCCAGTGCCTCGACATGGGCCACCTCGGCGCGCAGGCCCTCAGACCCCACGACCACATGCTCGGGCCGGATCCCAAGCGTGACCGGCTCGCCCACTGTCAGCCCCTCTGCGCTGACCTCGGCGCGGCAGCGGCCGCCTTGCAGCGCCACCTCGACGCCCTGCGCGCTCAGGCCGACTACGGTGGCGACGAGCAGATTCATGCCCGGCGTGCCGATGAAGCGGGCGGCGAATAAATTGGCCGGGTGGTGGTACAGCGCCATCGGCGCGCCGACCTGCACCACGCTGCCCTTGCCGGCAGCCACCTGACCGACCGGGCACAGCAGCACGATCTTGTCGGCCAGGGTCAGCGCCTCGACCTGGTCGTGGGTGACGTAGAGCATGCTGGCCGAGCCCATGTCGCGGTGCAACTTGGCAATCTCGACGCGGGTCTCGACGCGCAGCGAGGCATCGAGGTTGGACAGCGGCTCGTCGAACAAAAACACCTTGGGCTTCTTGACGATCGCTCGTCCGATGGCCACGCGCTGGCGTTGGCCGCCCGAGAGCAGGCCGGGCTTGCGCTGCAAGAACGCGTCGAGCTTCAGGATGCGCGCCGCCTCGGCCACGCGCGTGGCGATCTCGGCCTTGGGCATGCCGGTGCGCTTGAGCGCGAAGGCCATGTTGTCGTAGACCGTCATGTGCGGGTACAGCGCATAGCCCTGGAACACCATCGCCACGTTGCGCTTGGCCGCGGGCACGCGGGTGATGGGCTGGCCGTCGATCTCGATCTCGCCGTCGGCGTCTTCATCGAGGCCGGCGATCAGACGCAGGAGCGTCGACTTGCCGCAGCCCGAGGGGCCGACGAAGACGCAGAACTCGCCCGCCTCGACAGTCAAGTTCACGTCCCGCAAGATCGCGGTCGTGCCACGGGTGAGCGCGATATTGCGCAGAACGACTTTGGTCATTTGGAGCCTGCGGTCTGGTCGTTGACGTTGACGAAATACTTGTTCAGGCCGATGTAGATCAGCAAAATCGGCACGATGGACACGATGCTGCCGGCCATGATCACGTTCCACGCGGCCGATTTCTCATACTGCTTGGCGGCGGCGTTGAGGCCTTGCGTGAGCATGTAGTTGTCCACGCTGCTGATGTAGAGAAGTGGCTTCATGAACTCGTTCCACACGCCCATGAAGATGAAGATCGCCTGCGTCGCCAATGCCGGCAGCGCCATCGGCAGCACGATGCGCACGAAGGTTTCGATGGGCGAGCAGCCGTCGAGCTTGGCGGCTTCTTCCACGTCGCTGGGGAAGTGGATGAAGAACTGCCGCATCATGAAGATCGAGGCAATGCTGACCACCGAGGTGAGCACCAGCGCCGTGTGCGTGTCGGCCAAGCCCAGCCGCGCCACCACCAAGTAGGCCGGGATCATCGTCACCTGCGAGGGCACCATGATGATCAGCAGCAACGCCTGGAACACCCCGCCCCGCCCGACGAAACGCAGCCGCGCCAGCGCATAGCCGGCCAGGGTGTTGGCGAACACGCTGGTGACGGTGACGATCAACGCCACCTTCATCGAGTTGAAGAACCAGGTGCTGAACTGGCTCTGCAAGATCTGCTTGTAGGCCCCGAGGTTCAGCGCCACCGGCAAGATCGCGTCGCTGGTGGCGATTTCGTTGAGGCTCTTCAGCGAGGTGAGGACGGCCCACACGAAAGGGATCAGCGTGAGCACACCGTAGAAGACGAGGAAGCCGTGCAGGCCGAAGCTGGCCACGTGTTCGCCAAAGCGCTTTTGTCGCTTGCTGTTCGCCACGGCGCTCATGCGTTCACCCCATCCGATTTCACGAACCGATTGAGCAGCGTGGTCGCCGCCAGGATGATCAGCGTCAGCACCACGGCCAGCGCGCAGGCCAGGCCCATCGTGTTGTAGGTCTTGAACGCGAAGTGGTAGATCAGCAGGGTGAAGGTGAGCGTCGAATCCTCGGGCCCGCCGTCGCCGCCGGACATGATGAAGGCCTGGTCGAACACCTGGAAGCAGCCGATCAGCCCCATCGTCAGCACGTAGAACGTGATCGGCATCAGCTGCGGCACGCTGATGTGCCAGTGGCGGGCGACCGGGCCTGCGCCGTCGAGCGTCATCGCCTCGTACAGGCTTTTTGGCACGTCCTGCAAGCCCGCCAGGAACACCACCATGAAGTGCGGCACGGTGGAGAACACATTCATCATCATGATGATGGGCAGCGCCCAGGCCGGGTCGGACAGGAAGCGGATGGTGATGCCGAAATGCTCTTGCAGGTATTGCGTGACCAGGCCGTTGTTATTGAACAGCCACATGAAGATCATCGTCATCGCGGCGGACGAGGTGAGCGTGGGCAGGAACAGCAGCGTGACGAAGCCGCGCTTGAACTTGACCTGGCCGTTCAGCACGCAGGCCAGCGCCAGCGCCAGCGCCGTCTGCGTCGGCACGACGATGAGCACGTAGCGCGCGGTGTTGCGGCAGGCGGCCCAGAACTTGTCGTCGTCGAGCAGGTAGTCGAGGTTCTTCAGCCCCGCCCAGCTCGCCTGGCCCGAGACGATGTCCATCTTGTGGAAGCTGGCGTACAGCGCGAACAGCGCGGGCAGCAAGGTGAACAGGGTGACGATGGCCAGCGTGGGCGCGAGGAAGGCCCAGGCAGTGGCGGCATCGCGGTTGGTGGTCCTAGAAATAGTCATCACTTCTGACGCTCGATTTCTCGGTTGCTGGCCCGCTCGGCCCGCGCCAGCGCTTCAGCCACGGTGATGCTGCCGTTCATCGCGGCGAGGAACTGGTTGCCGAAGTTGGTGTTCAGCACCGGCAGGCTGG
>JACMQP010000551.1 GCA_014376915.1 Ramlibacter sp. | reverse complement strand
GACAAGGTGGTGGCGCTCAACTTCGGCCGCAAGATCGCCGAAGGCACGCCGGCGCAAGTGCGTCAGCACCCCGACGTGATCCAGGCCTATCTGGGGAGCGCCGCCTGATGGCCGCCCTGCTCGAAGTGAAGAACCTGCGCGCCGGCTACGGGCCGACCGAGGTGCTGCACGGCATCGACCTGGCGATCGAGGAGGGGACCATCACGACGCTGCTGGGCGCCAACGGCGCCGGCAAGACGACGACACTGCGGGCGCTGTGCAGCATGGTCAAGACCAGCGGCGAAGTCCTGTTCGCCGGCAAGCGCATCGACGGCCGCGCCACCGAGGACATCGTGCGGCTGGGCGTCGCGCACGTGCCGGACGGACGCGGCACCTTCGGCAGCCTCACCACCGAAGAGAACCTGCGCCTGGGCGCCTACGTGCGCAAGGACCGGTCGGCCGTGGACGCCGACTACGAGCGCATGTACAGCTACTTTCCGCGCCTGAAGGAGCGGCGAGCGCAGCAAGCCGGCACGCTGTCGGGGGGCGAGCAGCAGATGCTGGCGCTGGCCCGGGCGCTGATGCTGCGGCCGCGGCTGCTGCTGATGGACGAGCCCTCGTTCGGCCTCGCGCCGCTGGTCGTCAAGGAGATCTTCCAGATCATGAAGGAGATCAACGCGCGCGAAAAAATGACCATCCTGCTGGTGGAGCAGAACGCCGCGATGGCCCTCGAACTGGCCGGCCACGCCTACCTGATGGAAACCGGCACGCTGGTTCTCTCGGGGCCGGCTGCGCAAGTGAAGCTCGACGAGGCGGTGCGCCGCTCGTACCTCGGGTACTGATCGTGGAAACATTCCTGCACCAGCTCGTCGCCGGCTTCGCCACCGGCGGCATCTACGCCAGCGTGGCACTGGCGCTGGTGATGATCTACCAGGCCACCCACAACATCAATTTCGCGCAGGGCGAACTGGCGATGTTCGCCACCTACATCTGCTGGAGCCTGATCAACGCCGGCGTGCCGTACTGGGTGGCTTTTTTCTCCACCATCGGCATCTCGTTCTGCCTGGGCGTGCTGATCGAGCGCATCGTCATCCGACCGGTGGAGCGCGCACCGGTCCTGACCGTGGTGGTGGTTTTCCTCGGGCTGCTGTTCATCCTCAACAGCATGGCCGGCTGGATCTTCACCTACACCATCAAATCCTTCCCGAGCCCGTTCCCGAAGCAGTCGCCGTTCGGCTGGACCTTCATCTCCTCGCATGAACTCGGCGCCGTCGGCGTGACGCTGGTCGTGCTGTCGCTGCTGTACTGCTTCTTCCGCTTCACGCCGCTGGGTCTGGCGATGCGCGCGGCGGCGCAGAACCCGGATTCGAGCCGGCTGGTCGGCATCCGGGTCGGCTGGATGCTGGCGCTGGGCTGGGGGCTGGCGGCAGCGATCGGCTCGACAGCCGGCATGATGGTTGCGCCGATCGTCTTTCTCGACCCGAACATGATGTCGGGCATCCTGCTCTATGCCTTCGCCGCGGCGCTGGTGGGCGGGATCGACAGTCCCGGCGGCGCGGTGCTGGGCGGCTTCCTGGTCGGCATCCTGGAGAACATCGTCGGCGCCTACCTGATCGGCACCGAACTCAAACTCACGGTGGCGCTGGTGCTGATCATCGGCGTGCTGGTGGTGCGACCGGCCGGGCTGTTCGGCAAAGTGATCGTGACGCGGGTCTGACGCCATGAACGAATCCAATCGCACCGCAGTCGCCCCGGTCCAGTTGTTGCTGATCGCGCTGCTGTTGCTGGCTGCCT
>JACMQP010000094.1 GCA_014376915.1 Ramlibacter sp. | reverse complement strand
GCTGGCGCGGGTCTATCCGAACGGCAGCGCCGACGTCAACCAGTTCCAGGCCGCGGGCGGCCCGGGCTACGTGATTCGCGAATTGCTCGACGCCGGCCTGATGCACGAGGACGTGCTCACCGTGCGTGCAGGCGGCCTGCGCGAGTACACCCGCGAGCCGTCGCTTCTCCTTTCCCCGGCGCAGCAGGGTGGGGGTGGGGGCGACGCGCTTCAATGGAGCGACATCGGCGCGTCGCGCGACAACGCCATCGTGCGTCCTGCCGCCGATCCGTTCAGCGCCACCGGCGGCCTCAAACTGCTCTGCGGTAACCTGGGCCGCAGCGTGATCAAGGTCTCGGCCGTGCCGCAGGACCGCCATGCGATCGAGGCGCCGGCCCGCGTCTTCGACAGCCAGGACGAACTGCTCGCGGCCTTCTCATGTGGCGAGCTGGAGCGCGCCTGTACCGACGGCGCGGCGAAGGGGCTGATCTGCGTGGTCCGCTGGCAGGGCCCGCAGGCCAACGGCATGCCGGAGCTGCACAAACTGACGCCGCCGCTCGCGGTGCTGCAAGGCCAGGGCTTTCGCGTCGCGCTGGTCACGGACGGCCGCATGAGCGGCGCGTCGGGCAAGGTGCCGGCGGCGATCCACGTGTCGCCAGAAGCGGCTGCCGGTGGCCCGCTGGCGAAATTGCGCGACGGCGACATGGTGCGGCTCGACGCCGATGCGGGCACGCTGGCTGCGCTGGTGCCGGACGCGGAATGGGCGGCGCGCGAGACGGCCGCGATGCCGCAAGCGCTGCGCGCCGCCAATGGTCTGGGCATGGGGCGGGAACTATTCGGCGCTTTCCGTCGAAACGCTCTGGTGGCCGAAGAAGGAGGCTGTTCGTGGTTGTAGTCAATGCAAGGGCGGAGCCTGGGCGAGCGCTCACAGCACTGCAGGTGATGGCCGATGCGCCGGTGATCCCGGTGATCGTGCTCACCGACATCGCCCATGCCGTGCCGCTGGCGCAGGCGCTGGTGGCCGGCGGCATCCGCATGCTGGAGGTGACGCTGCGTACGCCGGTGGCGCTGGCCTGCATCGAGCGGATCGCCAGGGACGTGCCCGAAGCGGTGATCGGCGCCGGGACGGTGCGCAGCGCGGCCGATGCGCAGGCCGCCACGATGGCCGGCGCCCGCTTTGCCGTCAGCCCGGGGTACAGCCATAACATCGGCAAGGCATGCCGCGCTTTGGGTCTGCCGCTGCTGCCAGGCGTTGCCACCGGCAGCGAAATCCTGGCGGCGCAGGAAGATGGCTATTGCGAGTTGAAGTTCTTCCCGGCGCTGCAGGCCGGCGGCACTGCGATGCTGAAGGCCTGGCAGGGACCGTTCGGCGACGTGCGGTTCTGCCCGACCGGCGGCATCACCGCAGCCAATACCGGCGAATTCCTGGCACTCGCAAACGTGGTCTGCGTCGGCGGGTCCTGGCTGACGCCGGCCGATGCGGTGGCGCAGGGCGACTGGGCTCGCATCACCGCGCTGGCCCGAGCGGCCGCCGGCCTGGTGCGCAGGCAGTGACGCGGCCAGTCTCAGCCGGCTTCGCCTTTGCGCTCGATCAGTTCGATCTTGTAGCCGTCCGGGTCGGTGACGAAGGCGATCACCGTGTCGCCGCCCTGGACCGGCCCCGGCTCCCGGGTGATGTTGCCACCGCCGCTGCGGATCCGGTCGCAGGCCGCGTAGATGTCGGGGACGCCGAGCGCGATGTGGCCATAGGCCGTCCCGAGCTCGTATTTGTCGACCCCGTGGTTGTGAGTCAGCTCGATTTCGGCGTGCTCGGGGTTGCTGCCGTAACCGACGAAGGCCAGCGAGTATTTCTGCTCGGGCCGTTCGGTGGTGCGCAGCAGCTTCATGCCGAGGACCCGGGTGTAGAAGTCGATCGAGCGTTGCAGGTCGCCGACG